>JAUYGN010000128.1 GCA_030690545.1 Solirubrobacteraceae bacterium | reverse complement strand
CGCGGCCGGGCACGGCGACGCTGCGAGGCCGCACGCTGACGCTGCCGATCAGCTGCCGGAGGGCGTGCGCCGGCACCGCGACGGTGCGCGTGGCCCGGACGGTGCGCGTGGGCGGCCGGACGGCGCTGCGTCAGGCACGGTCGCTGGGCCGCGCGAGCTTCCGCGTTCGCGCCGACCGCAGCGCCTCCGTGCGCCTGCGTCTCGCGCCGTCGACGGCTGCCGCTCTGCGACGGGCGCGGGTGAGCACCGTGCGCGTCGATCTGCGGATCGGCCAGAGCAATGTGCAGACCGTCCGCGTCTCGCTGCGCCGCCGCTAGTCCTCACAGACCGGATCGGTGACGAGCGGGTCCGCCGCGGGACCTCGGTCGGTCAGGTGCCGACGTAGGCCGCGAGGTGCTCGCCGGTGAGGGACCGGAGTCCCGCCCGCCCGGCGACGAGGTCGGCGGGCGTGCCCTCGAAGACGATCCGGCCGCCGTCGTGGCCGGCGCCCGGCCCGAGATCGATGATCCAGTCGGCGTGCGCCATGACGGCTTGATGATGCTCGATGACGATGACCGACTTGCCGGAGTCGACGAGCCGGTCGAGCAGGCCGAGCAGCTGTTCGACGTCGGCGAGGTGCAGGCCGGTCGTCGGCTCGTCGAGGATGTAGACACCGCCGTCCTCGGCCATGTGGATGGCGAGCTTCAGCCGCTGGCGCTCGCCGCCGGACAGCGTCGTGAGCGGCTGGCCGAGGCTGAGGTAGCCGAGGCCGACGTCGGCGAGCCGATCGAGGATGCGGTGCGCGGCCGGAATGCGCGCCTCGCCGGCGGCGAAGAACGCCTCGGCCTCGGTCACCGGCATCGCGAGCACCTCGCTGATGTCCTTGCCGCCGAGCGTGTACTCCAGGACCTCGGCCTGGAAGCGCTTGCCCTCGCACTCCTCGCAGGTCGTGGCGACGCCGGCCATCATCGCCAGGTCGGTGTAGATGACGCCCGCGCCGTTGCAGGTCGGGCAGGCGCCCTCGGAGTTCGCGCTGAACAGCCCGGGCTTCACGCCGTTGGCCTTCGCGAACGCCTTGCGGATCGGGTCGAGCAGTCCGGTGTACGTCGCCGGGTTGCTGCGCCGCGAGCCCTTGATCTGAGCCTGGTCGACCGACACGACGCCCGGACGGGGCGCGATCGAGCCGTGGATCAGGGAGCTCTTGCCCGAGCCCGCGACCCCGGTGACGACGACCAGCACGCCGAGCGGGATGTCGACGTCGACGTCCCGCAGGTTGTGGGTGCCGGCGCCGCGTACCTCGAGCACGTCCGACGACGTCCGCACCGAGGGCTTCAGGGCGGCGCGGTCGTCGAGGTGGCGGCCGGTCAGGGTGTCACCGGCCCGCAGCCCCTCGACGGTGCCCTCGAACACCACCTCGCCACCGGCGGTGCCTGCGCCGGGGCCGAGGTCGACGACGTGGTCGGCGATCGCGATCGCCTCCGGCTTGTGCTCGACGACCAGCACGGTGTTGCCCTTGTCGCGCAGCGCCAGCAGCAGGTCGTTCATACGCTGGATGTCGTGCGGATGCAGGCCGATCGTCGGCTCGTCGAAGACGTAGGTGACGTCGGTGAGCGACGACCCGAGGTGGCGGATCATCTTCGTGCGCTGCGCCTCGCCGCCCGACAGCGTGCCCGACGGCCGGTCAAGCGAGAGGTAGCCCAGCCCGATCTCGACGAACGAGTCGAGGGTATGCCGCAGCGTGGCGAGCAACGGCGCCACCGACGGCTCGTCGAGGCCGCTGACCCATGCGGCGAGGTCTGAGATCTGCATCGCGCAGGCGTCGGCGATGTTGAGCCCCGCGATCTTCGACGACCGAGCCGCCTCGCTGAGCCGGCTGCCGTGACACTCGGGGCAGGTGGTGAAGGTGATCGCCCGCTCCACGAAGGCGCGGATGTGCGGTTGCAGCGCGTCCACGTCCTTGGCGAGGAACGACTTCTGGATCTGTGGGATCAGGCCCGCGTAGGTGAGGTTGATGCCGTCGATCTTGATCTTCGTCGGCTCCCTGTGGAGCAGGTCGTGCAGCTCGGTCTTCTTGTACCTCCGGATCGGCTTGTCCGCGTCGAAGTACCCGCAGCCGCGGAAGATGCGGCCGTACCAGCCGTCCATGCTGTAGCCGGGGATCGTGAGCGCACCCTCGTTGAGCGACTTGCTGTCGTCGTACAGCGCAGACAAATCGAAGTCGGTGACCGCTCCCCGGCCCTCGCAGTGGGTGCACATGCCGCCGGTGCGCGTGAACTTCACGGCCTTGGCCTTGCCGTCGCCGACCGTGATCGCCCCGCTCGCCTTGACCGAGGCGACGTTGAACGAGAACGCGTTGGGCGAGCCGATGTGCGGCTGCCCGAGCCGGCTGAAGAGGATGCGCAGCATCGCGTTGGCATCCGTGGCGGTGCCGACCGTCGAGCGGGCATCGGCGCCCATCCGCTCCTGGCCGACGATGATCGCCGTCGTCAGCCCGTCCATGACGTCGACCTCGGGCCGCGCCAGCGCCGGCATGAAGCCCTGCACGAAGGCACTGTAGGTCTCGTTGATCAGCCGCTGCGACTCCGCGGCGATCGTGCCGAACACGAGCGAGCTCTTGCCCGAGCCCGAGACGCCCGTGAACACCGTCAGGCGGCGCTTCGGGATCTCGATGCTGACGTCCTTGAGGTTGTTCACGCGCGCGCCGTGCACGCGGATCAGGTCGTGGCTGTCGGCGGCGTGCGGGGACGGCGATCGCGTGTCTGTCCTCGTGGCCATCGCTGGACGGCTCAGCTCAGCTCAGCTCAGCTCTTGGATGCGCAGGAGGCTTCCTGCCGGATCGCGGACGGCGCAGTCGCGAATCCCGTACGGCTGGTCGGTCGGCTCCTGGACGACCTCGGCGCCGCCGCTCTGCAGCTGCGCGAAGGTGCCGTCGAGGTCGGCGGTCGCCAGGTTGACGCTGGCGTACGTGCCCTTGGCCATCATCTCGGCGATCGTGCGGCGCTCGTCGTCGGTGATGCCGGGATCTGCGCCCGGCGGGTGCAGGACGATCGACGTGTCGGGCTGGTTGGCGGGGCCGAGGGTGATCCAGTGCATCCCGCCGTACTCGACATGGTTGCGGACCTCGAAGCCGAGGACGTCGCGATAGAAGCCCAGGGTCGCCTGCGGATCGTCGTACGGGAGGAACGTCTGGTGAATGGTGATGTCCATGGCGGTCAAGATACGTGCGGCGCGGTGGCCGGCGCTTCTCGATTCCTGATCGGCTTGGTCACCCGTTTGGCGACGCACGGCGCGATCCCCGCCGTCGCGTCGGCCGCATGGCGCCGGTACGCGCTGGGCGGCATGCCGACCAGCTCGGTGAAGCGCGTGCTGAACGTTCCCAGCGACGCGCAGCCGACCTCGAAGCAGACCTCGGTGACGCTGAGGTCGCCGCGGCGCAGCAGCGTCATCGCGCGCTCGATGCGCCGCGTCATGAGATAGCCATACGGCGACTCGCCGTAGGCGAGCCGGAACTGGCGGCTGAGGTGCCCGGCCGACATGTGCGCGCCGCGGGCGAGCGCCTCGACGTCCAGCGGCTGCGCGTACTCCCGGTCGATCCTGTCGCGGACGCGGCGCAGCAACGCAAGGTCGCGGAGGTGCTGCGCTGCGGCGGGGCTGCTGGTCACCTGCGAGATCGTGCCACGTCGCGCCGCCGCTGCCTAGCGCCCGCCGCCGACGTCCCTCCCCACCCCGCACGGCGTGCCGCTCCGGCCCACCGACGCGGCGTCAGACGAGCTCGAGGTAGACCATCTCGGTCGAGTCGCTGCGCCGAGGGCCCAGCTTGAGGATCCGCGTGTAGCCGCCGGGACGCTCCGCGTAGCGCGGCGCGACCTCGGCGAACAGCGTGTGCACGACGAACTTGTCCTGGCCCAGCGTCGACAGCGCCTGGCGGCGAGCATGCAGGTCGCCGCGCTTGGCGAGCGTGATGAGCTTCTCGAGCTCCGGCTTGACCGCTTTCGCCTTGGCCTCGGTCGTCTTGATCCGCTCGTGCTCGATGACCTCCTTGCAGAGGTTCATGAGCAGCGCCTTGCGGTGCGACGAGGAGCGGCTGAGCTTGTGGCGGGTCTTCTGGTGGCGCATGGTCGACGGACCGGAGTCTAGTCGTCGCGGAGACCGAGACCGCGGTTGTGCAGCGTCTCGATCACCTCGTCGATCGACTTCTTGCCGAAGTTCGGGATCGCGTTGAGCTCGCCCTCGGACTTGGCGATCAGGTCGCCGACGGTCTGGATGCCGGCCCGCTTGAGGCAGTTGTAGGACCGCACGCCGAGCTCGAGCTCCTCGATCAGGATGTCGTGCATCGGGCCAGCCGACGCGCCGCCGGGGCCGGCTGTGCCGGCAAGCGTCCCGTGACCGTTGGAGCCCTCGAGCTGGCCGCCGGGACCGGCGCGCAGCTCTTCGATGCGGTCGGCGTCGGTGAAGATCGCCAGCTGGGCGATGAGGATCTCCGCCGCCTCGCGCAGCGCGGCCTGCGGGTCGATCGACCCGTCGGTCTCGATGTCGAGCGTGAGCTTGTCGTAGTCGGTGCGCTGTCCGACGCGGGCGGGCTCGACGCCGTAGGCGACGCGCCGGACGGGCGAGAAGATCGAGTCGATCGGGATCACGCCGATCGGCTGGTCGGCGGACTTGTTGTCCTCCGACTGGCGGTAGCCGCGGCCCCGGCCGACCGTCAGGTACAGCTCGAGCTTCGTCTTCTTCTCGAGCGTCGCGATGTGCACGTCGGGATTGAGCACCTCGACCCCGGCGGGCAGGTCGATGTCCTTCGCGGTGATCTCACCGGGACCGGTGACGACGAGCGGGGCCTCGACCTCGGTCGCGTCGGAATGCATCCGGCAGACGATTCCCTTGAGATTCAGGACGATGTCGGTGACGTCCTCCTTGACGCCCTTAATCGTCGAGAACTCGTGGGCAACCCCCTCGATACGCACGCTCGTCACGGCGGCGCCGGCCAGCGAGCTCAGCAGCACTCGCCGCAGCGAGTTGCCGAACGTGTAGCCAAAACCACGGTCGAGCGGCTCGATGGTGAACGAGCCACGGTTGTCCTCGACCGTCTCACTGGTAATTCGGGGGACTTGGAAGTCGAGCATCGGGGTCCTAACGTCGGGTGTCACGTGGGTGGCCGCTGCGCGCTGTGCATCCGTGCGCGCACGGGCAAGGGCTCAAACAGCGGGGCTTACTTGGAGTACAGCTCGACGATGAGCTGCTCCTGAACCGGAGCGGCGATCTCTCTGCGCTCGGGCTTGCGCAACACCTTCGCGGTCAGGGAGTCATGGTCTGCCTGCAGCCACGCGGGGACCTGTGCGGTCAGCTCGGTGGCGTCACGAATGGTCGCTTCGACGGGCGTGCCGGCCTTGACGGCGATGACGTCGCCCTCACGCACCTGATAGCTCGGGATGTCCACCCGGCGGCCGTTGACGTTCCAATGGCCGTGGCGGATGAGCTGGCGCGACTGGCGCCGCGAAGCCGCGAAGCCGAGCCGCACGAGGACGTTGTCCAAGCGCGACTCGAGGATCGCGAGGAGGTTCTCGCCCGTGATGCCGGGCTGGCGCGAAGCCTTCGCGTAGTAGATGCGGAACTGCTTCTCGAGCACGCCGTAGTAGCGCCGCGCCTTCTGCTTCTCACGCAGCTGGACGCGGTACTCGGACTGCTTCTGGCGCCCGCGGCCGTGGTCGCCCGGCGGATACGCGCGCCGCTCGACGCCGCACTTGTCGGTCAGGCAGCGCTCGCCCTTGAGAAAGAGCTTCTGACCCTCCCGACGGCACTGCTTGCAGGCTGGTCCGGTATCGCGCGCCATCGAGCTACACCCTCCGCCGCTTGCGCGGCCGGCAGCCGTTGTGCGCCTGGGGCGTGACGTCCTTGACGCCGGTGACCTCCAGGCCCGCGGCCTGCAGCGAGCGAATCGCGGTCTCGCGACCCGAGCCCGGGCCCTTGACGAAGACCTCGACCTTCTGCAGGCCCTGGTCGATGCCCTTGCGCGCCGCGGCGTCGGCCGTGACCTGCGCGGCGAACGGCGTCGACTTGCGCGAGCCCTTGAAGCCGGCCCCGCCGGCCGACTCCCACGCGATCACGTTGCCCTGTTGATCGGACAACGAGACGATCGTGTTGTTGAACGACGTCTTGATGTGGGCCTGGCCGACCGGAATGTTCTTCTTCGGCTTACGACGGCCACGCTGAGGGCGCTTTGGAGCAGGCAACTGGGATGTCCTCTATTTCTTCGTGGCTTTCTTCTTGCCGGCCACCTGCATGCGCTTGGGCCCCTTGCGCGTGCGGGCGTTCGTCTTGGTCTTCTGTCCGCGAACGGGCAGATTGCGGCGATGACGCAGGCCGCGATAGCACCCGATCTCCATCAGGCGCTTGATGTTCTGCGAGCGCTCACGACGCAGGTCGCCCTCGACGGTGAGGTCGTCGATCGCCTCACGCAGTCGGGCGACCTCGTCCTCGGTGAGGTCGCGGACCTTGCGGTCGGGCTCGATGCTCGTGTTGCGCAGAATCTCGTTGGAGGTCGCGCGACCGACGCCGTAGATGTACGTCAGGCCGATCTCCGCGCGCTTGTTGAGGGGGATGTTGATGCCGGCGATACGAGCCATCGGGCTATCCCTGCCGCTGCTTGTGACGCGGATTGGAGCAGATCACGAGGACCGCGCCGTGGCGGCGGATGATCTTGCACTTCTCACACATCGGCTTGACCGACGGACGTACCTTCATGAGCCCCTTCTTGCAGACGTAAGAAACCGCGCGCGGGACGACAATTGTCCCGCCGCGAGCGCGACCAATGAGGGTAGCAAAGCCGTTTAGCTCGCCGATTCGTGCCACGGCGTCAGGACCTGCGGTCCGTCGGCGGTGATTGCGATCGTGAACTCGAAGTGCGCGGCGAGCGATCCGTCCTGCGAGTAGATCGACCAGTGGTCCTCGCCCAGCCGCACGCCATGACGCCCCGTGGTGACCATCGGCTCGACCGCGAAGACCATCCCCTCCTCGAGCTTGACGCCCTTGCCGGGCGTGCCGTAGTTGGGGATCTGCGGGTCCTCGTGCATGTCGCGCCCGATGCCGTGGCCGACGAGCGAGCGCACGATCGACAAGCCGTCGGCTTCGACGACGGACTGCACGGAATGTGAGACGTCGCCGAGCCGGTTGCCGACGCGGCACTGCTCGACGGCGGCGAGCAGCGATGCCTTCGTGACGTCGAGCAGCTTGCGCGCGTTCTGGGAGATCGGGCCGACGGCGAACGTCCGCGCGGCATCGGCGACCCAGCCGTCGAGGATGATCCCGCAGTCGACCGACAGGATGTCGCCCTTGCGCACCGCATAGGCGCCGGGGATGCCGTGCACGACCATCGAGTTGGGCGACGTGCACAGCGAGCCGGGGAAGCCGCGGTAGCCCTTGAAGGCGGGCGTCGCGCCCTGCGAGCGGATGAACTTCTCCGCCGCCGTGTCGAGCTCCTTCGTCGTCACGCCGGGACGGAGCTTGCGCTCGACCAGCTCGAGCGTGCGGACGAGGATGTCCCCCGCCGCGGCCATCTTCTCGATCTGCTCCGGAGTCTTCTTGATGATCACCGTGCGCGGACCCTTACGCACTACAGCTCGTCTTCGAGGCGCAGCGTGGCGATCGTCGCGCGAATGTGATCGTGCACCTCGGTCGGGCTGCGCGTGCCGTCGAAGCGCCGCAGCAGGCCGCGCCGCTCATAGTAGTCGGCCAGCGGCTCGGTCTCGGCGTGGTAGACCGCGAGGCGCTTGGCGATCGTCTCGGGCTTGTCGTCGTCGCGCTGCACGAGCCGCGAGCCGTCGATGTCGCAACGGCCCTCGTGCTTGGGCGGGTCGAGCTCGACGTGGTACACGCGCCCGGTCTTCACGCTCACGCGGCGGCCCGAGAGGCGGCGCGTGACCTCCTCGTCGGGAACGTCGATGAGGATCACGGCGGTGAGCCGGCGGTCCGCAGCCTCGAGGCCGGCGGCAAGCGCGTCGGCCTGCGGCAGCGTGCGCGGGAAGCCGTCGAGCAGGAAGCCGTCGCGCGCATCGGCGCTGCCGAGCGCCTCCAGGATCACCTCGGTGATCACGTCGTCGGGCACGAGCTCGCCCTTGTCCATGTAGGACTTCGCCTTCGTGCCGAGCTCGGTCTCGTCGCGGATCGCCGCGCGCAGGATGTTGCCCGTCGCGATGTACGGCAGGTTGAAGTCGTCGGTGAGACGCTCCGCCTGGGTGCCCTTGCCGGCGCCGGGCGGTCCGATCAGGATGAGGTTGAGCTTGCTGGACATGAGGCGGGCCGGAGACTACTGCGCGGCAGGTGCGGGCGGCGCCCGGAGACCGCGAGGTTCCGGGCCGCCGGAGAGAAAGGTTTCGGCCTCCGGTCGCTGGACCGCTCGTACACCGACCGCGTGGCGGCGCTATCGCCGGTCCATCGACCTGTTGGAATCGTTTCGCCGTACGACGGCCGCAAGCGGCCGCCTCCCGGCGACGTTACTTGAGGAAGCCCTCGTAGTTGCGCATCATCAACTGCGCCTCGAGCTGCTTCATCGTGTCCAGCGCCACGCCGACGACGATCAGGATCGACGTGCCGCCGAAGAAGAAGTTCGCGCTCGTCTGGTTGATCAGGATCGTCGGCATCGCGGCGACCGTGGCGAGATACAGGGCGCCGGGGAACGTCAACCGCGCGAGCACGCGATCGAGGAACTCCGCCGTCGGCCTGCCAGGCCTCACGCTCGGGATGAACCCGCCGTACTTCTTGAGGTTGTCCGCCTGGTCGACGGGGTTGAACGTGACCGCCGTGTAGAAGTACGTGAACAGGATGATGAAGATCGACTCGCCGACGATGTAGGCCCAGCCGTTGGGCGAGAAGAACGCCGCGAACTCACGCCCGAACTCGTTGTTGAGCAGCTGCCCGACGGTCGGCGGGAAGGCCATGATCGAGGCCGCGAAGATGACCGGGATGACGCCCGCCATGTTCACGCGCAGCGGCAGGTAGGTCTGCCCGCCACCGGTCATGCGCCTGCCTATGACGCGTTTGGCGTACTGGATCGGGATCCGCCGCTGGCCCTCCTGGACGAAGCAGATCGCCGCGATCACGCCGAGCGCGATGAACGGCATCATGACCTTGAAGACCGGATCCGAGCTCGTCGCCCAGGCCTGTACGCCACCGGGCAGGCCGGAGACGATCGACGCGAAGATCATCAGCGACATGCCGTTGCCGATCCCGCGCTGGGTGATCAGCTCGCCCATCCACATGACGAGGATGCAGCCCGCGGTGAACGACACGACGATCATGAAGACCCGTGCCGCGTTGAAGTTGTCGATCAGCGGCTGCCCGGCGGCGGCGGCCTGCGAGCGGAAGAGGAACACGTAGCCGATCGACTGGCCGAAGGCGAGGCCGACGGTCAGGTAGCGGGTGTACTGCGTGATGCGCTGCTGGCCGACCTCGCCTTCCTTCTTCAGCTTCTCCAGCGACGGCACGACGACCGTCAGAAGCTGCAGGATGATCGAGGCCGTGATGTACGGCATGATCCCGAGCGCGAAGATCGCGAAGCGCGACAGGCTGCCGCCGCTGAAGAGGTTCAGGAAGCCGAGGATGTTCGAGCCGGTGAACGAGTCCTGGACGGACTGCAGGGCCTCGACGTTGACGCCCGGCACCGGGATGTGCGCGCCCAGCCGGTAGAGGGCGAGGACGAACATCGTGAACGCAAGCTTCTTGCGAATTTCGGCGACCTTGAAGGCCGTGAGGATCGTCGCGAGCACGGCGGATCAGATTAGAGCAACGCGTCGAGCGGTCAGCCGGGACGGCGCGGCGGCCCTCGGGTCGGGGTCGACCGCATGAGATCGCGCCGCACGGGCGCTGGCCGCGCGCATGCGAGAGCGGATCAGTCGACGATGCGGCAGGTGCCGCCGGCCGCCTCGATCGCGGCGCGCGCGCTGGCGCTGAAGCGATGCGCGTGGACCGTCAGCGGCTTGGAGATCGCGCCCTTCGCGAGGACCTTGATCTCGACGTCCCTGCGCGAACCCAGGCCCTTGGCCTTCATCGCGGCGATCGTGACGTCGTCGCCGGACTCGAAGCAGCGCTCGAGATCCTGCAGGTTGACGGCCTGCGTGTGCGTCCGGAAGGGCTCGAAGGGCATCGACTTCTTCATGTGCGGGCCGCGCAGCTTGCGCATCCGCATGTGAATCGGCATCTGGCCGCCCTCGAAGCCCGGCCGCGTCTTGGACCCGGAGCGAGCGCCGGCGCCCTTGTGGCCGCGGCCGGAGGTCTTGCCCGTGCCGGAGCCGTGCCCGCGACCGACGCGCTTGCGCGGCCGGCGGCTGCCGGGAGCCGGCTTCAGGCTGTGCAGGCCGATCTCGTTGGGATCGATCTCGTTGGGCTCGGACGGCGTCATGACTGCTCCTCGACGATGCGGACGAGATGGCGCACGCGGTGGACCATGCCGCGCGACTGCGGGGTGTCCTCGATCTCGACGACGTGCCCGATGCGGCGCAGGCCGAGCGAGCGCAGCGTGTCGAGCTGACGCTGGTCGGCGCCGTTCTTGGACTTGTACTGCGTGATCGTCACGGCGTCTCGGCCTCCTCGGCGGCGTCCGGCTCGCCGGCGGCGGGCGCCTCCTCGACGGCGTCGGCAGCGGCGGGCGCTTCATCGGCTGCGGGCGCACTGCCGTCGATCGTCTCGGCAGCGACGTCGTCGCTCGACCCGAGCCCGAGCACCCGGTTGACCGACAGGCCGCGCAGCTCGGCGACCTCCTCCGGGCGGCGCAGGCCCTGCAGGCCGGCGACCGTCGCCTTGACGAGGTTGATCGGGTTCTGCGAGCCGAGCGACTTCGACAGGATGTCGTGGATCCCGGCGAGCTCGAGCACGGCGCGCACGCCGCCGCCGGCGATCACGCCGGTGCCGGGCGAGGCGGGCTTCATGAAGACGCGGCCGGCACCGTAGATGCCGGTCGTCGTGTGCGTGATCGTCTGGCCGTGCTTCGGGACGCGGAAGAGGTTCTTCTTGGCCTGCTCGACGCCCTTCTGGATCGCCAGCGGGACCTCGTTGGCCTTGCCGTAGCCGACGCCGACGACGTCGCGCTCGTCGCCGACGACGACGAGCGCCGTGAAGGAGAAGCGGCGACCGCCCTTGACGACCTTGGCGACGCGGTTGATCTCGACGACGCGCTCCTGCAGGTCGAGGCCCGCCTGACTGACGGAGCGGTCGACAACTGGGGCACTCATCGCGAGGACCTCCGATCGAAGTTACCGGTGACGACGGACGAGCAATGACGCGCTGTCATACGGTCACTCCTCCTTCGCGAACGCCCTCGGCGAAGGCCTTGACGCGGCCGTGGTACTGGTAGCCGCCGCGGTCGAAGACCGCGGTGGTGACGCCTGCCGCGGCCGCGCGCTGCGCGAGCAGCCTGCCGGCCTCGCCGGCCTGCTCCATCGGCGCCTTGCCGCGCAGCTCGGCCTCGGTCCAGGAGACCGCGGCGAGCGTGTGCCCGGCGATGTCGTCGACGAGCTGCGCCGTGATCCCGCGGTTGGAGCGAAAGATCGAGATGCGCGGCCGCTGCGCCGTGCCGGTGATCTTCGCGCGCACGCGGCGGCGGCGCTTGAGTCGCCGCTGGGGGGGAGATTTCAGAGACACCCGGTGCCTCCGTCCGGTCGGCGTTCCTGAGACGAACGACCGGCATCCGGCCGGTCTTGAACGTTCCGCTTCGCTGCACTCATGCGCGCTTACCGACCTTCCGGGCCACGTACTCGCCCTCGTAGCGAATGCCCTTGCCCTTGTAGGGCTCCGGCGGGCGCTGTTTGCGGATGTTGGCGGCGGTCTCGCCGACCTGCTGCTTGGAGTTGCCCTTGACGATGATCCGCGTCGGCTGGGGCACCTCGAACTCGATCCCCTCCGGCGCCTTGACAGGCACCGCATGGGAGTAGCCGAGCGCCAGCTCGAGGTCGCGGCCCTTGAGCAGCGCGCGATAGCCGACGCCCTGGATCTCGAGCGTCTTCTGAAAGCCGGTGGTGACGCCTTCGACCATGTTCGCGACGAGCGAGCGGGTCAGGCCGTGCAGGGCGCGATGCTCGCCGCGGTCGGTCGGACGCTTGACGAGGATCTGGTCGTCGGCGTGCTCGACGGAGATCGCGAGCGGCACGCGCTCGGCGAGCTCTCCGCGCGGGCCGTGCACGCGCACGAGCTCGGGCTCGATCGACACGGTGACGCCGAGCGGGAGGGGGATGGGCTTCTTTCCGATTCGCGACATGGCCGTTACCAGACGTGCGCGACGACTTCGCCGCCGACGCCCGCGCTGCGCGCCTCGTGGCCGGTCATGACGCCGCGCGAGGTCGAGATGATCGCGGTCCCCATGCCGCCGAGCACCTTCGCGATGTCCTGCGAGCCCGCGTACGTGCGACGGCCGGGGCGCGACACGCGCTTGAGGCCGGAGATCGCCGAGCGACGGTCGGAGGTGTACTTCAGGCGGACGCGGATCAGCTCGCCCGGATGCTCGGCATCGGGTGCGACGACGTCGTAGCCGTCGATGTAGCCCTGCTCGGCAAGGATCCGCGCGCACTCGGACTTCAGGCGCGACGAGGGGATGTCGACCGTCTCGTGGGCAGCCTGGATCGCGTTGCGAATCCGGGTCAGAAAATCGGCGATGGGGTCGGTGCTGGCGCTCACAGTCGTGCTCTCGTTCGATGCTGCTTGGTTACCACGAAGACTTCGTCATGCCCGGCACGAAGCCGTTGTGGGCCATCTCGCGCAGGCAGATCCGGCAGAGGCCGAACTTGCGATACACGGCGCGGGCCCGGCCGCAACGGCGGCAACGGCTGTACTCCCGGGTCTTGTACTTCGCGGGGCGCGCTTGGCGGACCCGCTGGGACGTCTTGGCCATCTTAGTGCGTCTCCTCTTCGGTTTCCGCGGCGGGCGCCTCGGCAGGCTTCTCGTACGCGTCCGGGTTCTCGTCCTTGAGCTGCTCGAGCGCGGCCTGCTCGGCCTCGGCCTTGGCGCGCAGCTCCTCCTGCTGGGCGGCCTCTGCGGCCGCCGCCTCGCGCGCCGCCTGCTCGGCGCGGTCGGGGCGATTCTCCTTCGTGAAGGGCATGCCGAACGCCTCGAGCAGCGCGAAGGCCTCGATGTCGGTCTTCGCCGAGGTCGTGATCGTGACGTCGATGCCGCGCACGGTGTCGATCGAGTCGTAGTCGATCTCCGGGAAGATCGTCTGGTCGCGTACGCCGAGCGAGTAGTTGCCGCGGCCGTCGAAGGCGTTGGCCTTCAGCCCGCGGAAGTCCCGGATGCGGGGGATCGCGACCGACATCAGCCGGTCGAGGAACTCGTAGGCGCGCTCGTGGCGCAACGTGACGGCGAGGCCGACCGGCATGCCCTCGCGCAGCTTGAAGTTCGCGATCGACTTGCGGGCGCGGCGCACGTTGGGCTTCTGACCGGCGATCGTCGAAAGCTGCTGCAGCGCGGCCTCGAGCGCCTTGGAGTCCTGCTTGGCGTCGCCGACGCCCATGTTCAGGACGATCTTCTCGATCTGCGGGGCCTGCATCACCGACGAGTAGCCGAAGCGCTTCATGAGCGCGGGGCGGATCTCCTCGAGGTAGCGGACCTTCAGGCGCGCGGGTGGTGCGGCGGTCTCGGTGGGCATCAGTGGTTCCTCCGGTGACTCAGTGCGCCGTTGGGCGGCTGCTGGCGCCGAGTGGCAAGGACGCAGGGAGGAAGGTGTGCCTCTGGCACATCGACGACCGAGGACGCCGCCAGGCGGTGATCAGCGGCCGATCCAACGGTGCGGTGGGTTGCTGGAGGAACCACTAGAACTTCGCTCCCGTCCTGGCCGACGCGCGCATCCGCTTGCCGTGCTCCTCGATCGTCTTGACGCGCGTCGCCTTCTTGTCCTTGGGATCGAGCAGCGCGACGTTCGAGACGTGGATCGGACCCTCCCGCTCGATCACGCCGCCGGGCTCCATCGAGCCCGGGCGCGGGCGCGTGTGGCGCTTGATGATGTTCAGACCCTCGATATAGACCCGCTCCTTGCGCGGATCGACGCGCAGGACCTTGCCCTGCTTGCCGCGGTCCTTGCCGCTGATGACGACGACCTCGTCGCCCTTGACGATGCGTGACGGCATTAGTGCTTTCTCCGGTCGGTCCGTGTGCCCTTGGGCGACCGCTGGCGGCGGCTGCCAAGGACGCAGGGAGGAAGGTGTGCCTCTGGCACATCGACGACCGAGGACGCCGGCAGGCGCCGATCAGCGGTTGATCCAAGGGTGCTCGGGCTGGCCGGGGGAAGCACCACTAGAGGACCTCGGGGGCGAGCGAGACGATCTTCATGAAGTTGCGATCGCGCAGCTCGCGCGCGACGGGGCCGAAGATGCGCGTGCCGCGCGGGTTGTTGGCGGCGTCGATGATCACCGCGGCGTTCTCGTCGAAGGAGATGTACGTGCCGTCGTCGCGCCCGAAGGACTTCTTCGTGCGCACGATGACGGCCGTGACGACCTCTCCCTTCTTGACGGTGCCCTGCGGGGTCGCCTGCTTGACCGTGGCGGTGATCGTGTCGCCGACGAACGCGTAGCGGCGGCGCGAGCCGCCCTTGACGCGAATGCAGAGGATCTCGCGGGCGCCGGTGTTGTCGGCGACCTTGAGGCGGGTCTCGTTCTGGATCACTTCGCGCGCTCCAGGACTTCGACGAGCTTCCAGCGCTTCGTGCGCGACAGCGGCCGGCTCTCGACGACGCGGACGACGTCGCCCTCGTTGGCGTCGTTGGTCTCGTCGTGGACATGCAGCTTGGAGGACGAGCGGACGATCTTCTCGTAGCGCCGGTGGCGGCGGGCGAGGTCGATGCGGACCGTGATCGTCTTGTCCGGCTTGGCCGAGACGACCGTGCCGGTGCGCACCTGCGGGGTCGAGAGCTTGGGCTCGGCAGGGGGCGTTCCCCGGTTACTTGCGCCAGAGGCCGCAGCGGCCCGCTTCGTCTTCTCCTGCGCGCGGCGGCGCGTCCGCGCGAGCGCCTTGCCCTTGCGCAGCTCGCGGCGCTCGGCGTCGCGCTGCTCGGCGGTGCGCGACGGACGCTGGGACTTCGCGGCGTGGGCGCTGCGCGCCCGCTGCTCGCGTGCGCTCAGCGTCGAGCCGGCGTCCGGCGTGGCCGTGTCGTCAGCGGTCTTGTCGGTCTCAGGGGTGTCGTCGTCTGCCATCGCTTACTTCCGGTTGGGAATCTTGACGCCGCGCTCTCGGGCGACGGTGAATGCACGGGCGAGATCGCGCTTGGCGACCCCGATGCTGGCGGTGTTCTCGAGCTCGCCGGTGGCGTGCTGGAAGCGCAGGCCGAAGAGGTCCTTGCGGGTCGTGGCGACGTGCTCGACGAGCTCCTTGTCGGGCAGCTCGCGCAGATCTGCGGTCGTCATGACGGCGTGTCCTCCCGCATGACGAACTTCGTCTTGACGGGCAGCTTGTGGCTGGCCAGGCGCATCGCCTCGCGCGCCAGCGGCTCGGGCACGCCGGCGAGCTCGAACATCACGCGCCCGGGCTTGACGACCGCGACCCAGCCCTCGGGCGAGCCCTTGCCCGAGCCCATGCGGGTCTCGGCGGGCTTCTTCGTGACCGGCTTGTCGGGATAGACGTTGATCCAGACCTTGCCGCCACGCTTGATCTTGCGGGTCATCGCGATACGAGCGGCCTCGATCTGACGGTTCGTCAGCCAGCCGGCGTCGAGCGACTTGAGGCCGTACTCGCCGAACTGGATCGAGGTCTGCCCGCGCGACAGCCCGGCCCTGCGGCCGCGGTGCTGCTTGCGGTGCTTGACGCGCTTGGGAGAGAGCACTAGTGGTTCCTCCGGTTGGCCCACGTGCACTTGGGCGGCTGCTGGCGCCGCCTGGCAAGGACGCAGGGAGGAAGGTGTGCCCCTGGCACATCGACGACCGAGGACGCCGCCAGGTGGTGATCAGCGGCCGATCCAAGGGTGCGTGGGTTGACTGGAGGGACCACTAACGGCCTCCCCCGCGAGCGCCCGGGCCGAAGCCGGGACGCGACGTTCCGCCGCCGCCGCCACCGCCGCCGCCGCGGGGGCCACCGCGTCCGCCGCCAC
>JAUYGN010000122.1 GCA_030690545.1 Solirubrobacteraceae bacterium | reverse complement strand
CACCGCCGCCGCCGCGCCGGCGTGGTCGCCGTGGTCGTGCGTCAGCGCGATCCCGCCCGCGCCACCGCGCCGCGCGACCTCGGCCAGCACCCGCGCGACATGCGCGTCGAGCGCCGGGCCCGGATCGACGATCCAGCACGGGTCGCGGCCGACGATCCAGGTGTTCGTGCCCGTCAGCGTGAACGGGCCGGGGTTGTCGGCATGCACGAGCGCGACGTCGAAGCGCTCCAGCGTCATGGCGCTCAGCGTACGCGGCAGGCGGCCGAGCAGCTGGCGAGCACGCGCCGCCACGGCGGGAGGCGTGTCGCGTTCGTGTTGGCATGCAGCACGTTTGCGCCACGGCCAGCCATCGTGGAGACCGGGCACGACGGCCCTCGAGAGCGTCTCGCTATCTACTGATATCGTTTGCTGCGTGCCCGACATCCTGATCCGCGACATACCCGCCGAGGATCTTGAGCGCATCGATGCGCATGCAGCACGGCTGGGCCTGTCGCGGACGGAATACCTGCGGCGCAGGCTGCATCAGGATGCCGCTCGCCCGACGACACGGGTGACCGCCGACGACCTGCGGGCGTTCAACGCCCGCTTCGGCGATCTCGACGATCCCGCGGTCATGCGTCAGGCGTGGTCGTGAGCGATGCGTCGCCGGCGACGGAGTGGTTGATCGACAAGTCGGCGCTCGTGCGCCTCGGCGCTGCTGCAGAAGCCGACGCGTGGGCCGATCGGATCGAGCGCGGCACGGTGCGCATCGCAACGGTCACGCTGCTGGAGGTCGGCTACTCAGCCCGCGACACAACTGATCTCGACGCCGGCCTGCGCGGGCCCCCGATCGCCTCGATGCCGATCGAGTACGCCACACCCATCGCGGAGAACCGTGCTGTGCAGGTGCTGACCCTGCTGGCCGACCGTGGACAGCATCGTGCCCCGTCGGTACCGGACCTGATGATCGCCGCCATCGCCGAGCGCGCCGGCCTTGTCGTTCTCCACGACGACAAGGACTTCGATCTGATCGCCGCCATCACCCGTCAACCCGTCCAGCGCCTCACGGACTGACCGGCCCGCCATCACGTCACGGCAGTCAGCGAGACGCGATCCGGTAGACCGGCCCGGACAGCGAGACGACGTAGACGCGACCGCGCGCGTCCTCCCCGAACGACGACAGCTGCTGGACCCTCGGCAGCCCGGGGACCACCCGGTCGCCGCTCGCCGAACCGGCGGAGAGCGTCGCCGAGCGCAGCCGGCCGGCGCAGAAGTCGCCGTACACGTAGCGCCCGGCGAGCGCCGGCACGCCGCCGTCGCGCACGACGTAGCCGCCCGTGATCGAGCAGTTGCCGTCCTCGTGGCGCAGCTCGAGCACCGGCGCGACCGCGCCCGGCGCGGGCTCGTCGAAGTTGCGGCGCGTGCCCTCGAACGGGCGCCAGCCGTAGTTGACGCCGCGCGCGGCGCCCCGCCTGGCGAAGTTGATCTCCTCGCGCGCGCCCTGACCGACGTCGCCGATCGACAGGTCGCCCGTCCGGCGATCGAACGAGAAGCGCCACGGGTTGCGCAGCCCGTAGCTGTAGATCTCCGGTCGCGCGCCGCTGCGGCCGACGAACGGGTTGCTCGGTGGGACGCGATAGGGCCTGCTGCCCGTGCGGCGCGGGTCGATCCGCAGCATCTTGCCGAGCAGGCTGCCGAGGTCCTGCGCGTTGCCGCGCTCGCCGTGCTGGTCGTTGGCGCCGCCGCCGTCGCCGGTTCCGATGTACAGCAGGCGATCGGGGCCGAAGGCGATCAGGCCGCCGTTGTGGTTGGCCTCCGGCTGGCGGTAGATCAGCACGAGCCGCGCGCTGTCGGCCAGCGCGCGGTCGGGATTGGCCGCCGAGCGCCGGTACTCGACGACGCGCTGGTCGCCGGCGCGATCGGTGTAGTTGACGTAGAAGCGCCGCGTCGTGGCGTAGTCGGGAGCGAAGGCGATCGACAGCAGCCCCTGCTCGCCGCCCGCGGTGACCCGCGAGCGAATGTCGAGGAACGGGCGCGCGACGCGCCGGCCGGCGCGCAGCACGCGGACGACGCCGCTCTGCTCGACGACGAAGGCCCGCCGCCGGTCGCCGGGCGGCGCCGTGACGTAGACGGGGCTGTTGAAGCGCCCGACGCTGACGAGCCGCACGCCGCTCGCCGCCGCCGGCCTGGCGTTGGTCGTGGTCGTCTGCGGCGCGGGCGGCTGCGCCACCGCCGTGCTCGGTGCCGCCCGCGCGGTCTGCGCGACGCCGTCATCCGACCCGCATGCGGCGAGACCGGCGAGCACCGCGAGTGAGAGGAACACGACGACGGCGCGCGGCATGCGGAGAGGATGCCACGCGGAGCTCGCCCGACGACGCAGATGGCGCGATCTGCCCACGGTCCTCACGGGCCACGGCCACCGGCGCGACGAGGGGCCGGCTGCCCTGAGCGCAAGCTAGCGTGCGCGACCGTGTCCGCCGCGCTCGTCGTGTTGGCCAAGTCGCCCGTCGCCGGGCGCTCCAAGACGCGGCTGTGCCCGCCGCTGCAGCCCGAGCAGGCGGCGACGCTCGCCGAGGCGGCGCTCGCCGACACGCTGCAGGCGGTCGCCTGGACGCCCGCCGCGCGCCATGTGCTCGTGCTCGACGGCGACCCCGGACCGTGGCTGCCGGCCGGCTTCGAGCTGATCGCGCAGCGCGGGGACGGGCTCGCCGAGCGCCTGTCGCATGCGGTGCGCGACGTCGGCGAGGCGCTGCTCGTGCTCGGCATGGACACGCCGCAGGTCACGCGCGCGCTGCTGCGCGAGTCGCTCGAGCGGCTCGCGCAACCGGCGATCGGAGCGGTCCTCGGGCCGGCCGCCGACGGCGGCTACTGGGCGATCGGGCTCGCCGCACCGGACCCGAGCGTCTTCGACGGCGTGCCGATGAGCAGCGCCACGACCTGCGCCGCGCAGCGCGCGCGGCTCGCCGCGCTCGGACTGCAGACGCACGAGCTGCCGGCGCTGCGCGACGTCGACACCATCGAGGATGCCGGCGCGGTCTCCGCGGTCGCGCCGTGGACGCGCTTCGCCGCGACCTACGACCTGCTCACGGGCTGACCGCGAAGCCGACGCGGGACCGACACCGCTACAGAACCGTCAGCTGGTCCTCTGAGGCGCCATGCACGGCAGACAGGGCCAGCGATCGATCGAACGTGACGAAGCGCCCGTCATGCGCCGCTGCCAGCGCGAGCAGGTAGGCGTCGGTGACCTGACGCGGACCGTGTAGCCGGGAGCGGTCGACGGTCCGCGTGTCGAGCACGCTGACGGGCTCGTCCTCGCGGAGCCGGTCGATCAGCGCGTTGGAGATGGCGGCGCCGCG
>JAUYGN010000119.1 GCA_030690545.1 Solirubrobacteraceae bacterium | reverse complement strand
AGGTCGGTCTGGTGGGCGAGGTGGACGATTGCCATGCCGCCGTGGCCGATCGGTTCGGCCAGCTCGTAGCGTCCGGCCAGCGTGATCGCGTTGCTCATCGCGGCAGCACCCGACCGATCCCGCAACGAAACGTCAACCGCCCTGCACCGTCGTCTGGCCGGCGCTCGAGACGGGGATCGTCGGCACGCCGCTGGAGGTCGCGCAGACGAGCGTCTGGTCGATCGCGGGCGCTCCGCCGAGCACGATCGCCGGGCAGGTCCCGGCGATCACCGACGCGATCACGCACGGCGCGGGGGCGCCGGCGGCGTTGAACGTGCAGCCCACGGCCGTCGCGCCGGCGAGATCCCGGGCGTTGAGCGCGGGGGCGCCACCCAGCAGCGGGCGTGGCCCGCTCGGCACGATCGTGAAGGTGCCGCCATGACCGCAGCGGATGATGGCATCGGCGTTCAGCAGCGGTGCCATGGCGCCTCAGATCAGGCCATCGCGCACCGCGTGCGCCACGGCCTGCGAGCGGCTGCGCGCGTTGAGCTTCGTGACGACGTCATGCAGGACGTTCTTGACCGTGCGCTCGCTGTAGCACAGCTGCTCGGCGACTCCGCGCGTCAGGTGCCCGTCGGCGATCAGCGCGAGGACGCGCTGCTCGCGCTCGGTCAGCCGCTGGTCGGACAACCGCGGCGACTCCTCGTCGGATGGTTCCGGGGAGCTGCGCAGCACGGCGCCGAGCGCGTCGGGCGGGACGATCGCCGCCCCGCACTCGGCCGCCTGGATCGCCGCCTGCAGCACGTCCTGCGTGAGCGTGTCCTTGCGCAGGTAGCCGACCGCTCCGGCCTCGACCGCATCGACGACGGACTCCTCGGTGCCGTTCGAGGTGCAGGCGATGACATGGGCGTCGCCGGCCTGCGCCACGGAGGCGATGAAGTCGCGCCCTCCCGCGATCGAGGCGTCGAGGATGACGACGTCGGCGTCGAGCAGGGCCGAGTGCTCCCGCGCGCCGCGCACACCGTCGGCCTGGTCGACGTCATCGACCCGTTCCAGCAGCTCCAGCGATGCGACGAGACCACGCCGGTAGATCGCATGTGAGTCGACGACGAACACCTTCACGCTCACAACCTCCAATCCGTCATCCCTACGCGCCAGCGCTCAGCGATATCGGCACGTGCACCCTCCGAGCTCCCCCGGATCTCGCTGCACCGATGCTTGGACGGCAGCACTGGATACGCCGAATGTACCGTGCCCGCGAGCGCCTGATCGTGCGCCACGTCACACAACGACGCCCGCCCGAATCGATCGTGCGAGGGCGCACCGGCGCGACCCGTTCGACCTCGCGCGCTACTCGAAGAAGCGCACGCGCTGGACGGCGTTCTCGCCGACGAGCGTCAGCCAGACCGTGTCGCCGCCGGCGACCTCGAGCGCGAACGGGTCATCGCCGGTGAGGATGCGCTCGCGGACCGCTCGCGAGCGCGGGTCGATCCGCAGCAGCTGGCCGGCGTCGCGTGAGGTCACCCAGACCGAGCCGCCGCCGACGGTCACGCGCTCGGGCGTCGCCCGCAGCGCGATCGTGCGCCGCTCGAGGCTGCGCGGATTGATCCGCGTCAGCGTGTCATCGTCGGCCGATGCGACCCAGACGGCCCCGTGGCCGACCGCGATGCCCCTCGGCTCGCGGCCGACGCGGATCTCATCCGTCGGCTCGAGCGTGGAGGTGTTGATCCGCGTGACGGTCGGGCTGGTGCGGTTGGTCACCCACAGCGCGCCCTCGCCGACGGCGATGTCCTGGACTCCGGCGGCGACGCGGATCCGGCGCTGGTCGTAGTCGCGCGGATCGACGCGCACGACATGCTCGTTCGCGCGCTCGTTCGGTGCAGCGTTGCGCAGGCCCGCCCAGACATGGCCCGCACCTGTCGCGACCGCGACGCCGCGGCCGGGCGTGGCGATCCGCGTGACCCCGTCTGCGACGCGGCGCTCGCTGCGCGCACCGATCCGGATCAGGCTGCTCGTCTGCTCCTTGAGCACCCACACCGAGCGGAAGCCCGAGGCCAGCGAGCTGCCGCCGACGCCGACGTTCGGTCGTCGCGGCGAGCGCTCGCCGGTGCGGGCGTCGAAGATCTCGAGCTGGCCGGAGAGTCCGCTGAGCGACCACGCCTTGTCGGCGGCGATCGTCAGCGCCAGCGGCCGCGTGAGGCCCGAGATCGGCTCGCCGGCGATCGCGGCGCGCGTGCCGTGGTCTGGCTGCTGCGCGGTCGTGACGGTCGCCTGCGGCGCCTGCGCGTCGCTGCCTCCTCCGAGCTTGAGCAGCGCCGCGATCGCGCCCGCGGCGAGCAGCGCGGCAACGCCGCTCAGCGCGGCCGGCCGCCGCAGGAGCGCGGCGGTGCGGCCACGCTCGGCCGGAGCGCTCGCGGCGTCCCCGTCCGCTGAAGACGCGCGGGGCTCGCGGGCGATCTCGGCCGGCGGCGATCTTGGCGGCGCCGTCGTGGCGTCGCGGTCGTCGCGCGGCGGTGGCGCCGCGCCGCGCGCGATGCGGCGCTCGGGCGGCGTCGTCGTGTTGCGTCCGGCGGCGCGCAGTGCTGCGTGGCCGAGGTCGCCGGTCGAGGGGTAGCGGTCCGATGGGTCTTTGGCGAGGGCGCGCGCGACGATGCCTTCGAACTCGGGTGGCACGGTCTCGCTTGGTGGTGGGGCGTTGAGGTGCGCCCAGAGCGTTGCCTCGTCGCTGTCGCCGGTGAACGGGGCGTTGCCGGTCAGCGCGTAGACGAGGACGCAGCCCAGGGCGTAGACGTCGGTGCGTGCGTCGATGCGCTCGCCGCGGATCTGCTCGGGTGCGACGTAGCCGAGCGTCTCGACCCAGCCGCCGGCGCGGCTCAAGCCACCGGCGGTCGAGGCGGCGGGCTTGGTCAGGCCGAAGTCGGTGAGGTAGGCGTGGTCGTCGTTGTCGAGCAGGATGTTCGCGGGCTTGACGTCGCGGTGCACGAGGCCGTGGCCGTGCGCTGCGTCCAGTGCGCCTGAGATCTGGGCGACGATGTGTGCTGCGCGCTCGGGTTCGAGGCGGCCTGTCGCGTGGACGAGGGCGCGTAGGTCGGGGCCGTCGACGAAGCGCATGACGATGAACAGGACGCCGTTGCGTTCGCCGGCGTAGTGGACGGGGATGACGTTGGGGTGCTCGATCGAGGCGGCGGTCTTGGACTCGGCGACGAAGCGCTCGCGGAAGTCTGGGTCGTCGGCGAGTGCTGGTGTGATGACCTTCAGCGCGACGGTTCGTTCGAGGTCGAGTTGGGTGGCGCGGTAGACGACGCCCATCCCGCCGCGGCCGGCGAGTCCTTCGATGCGATGGTCGACGAAGACGTCGCCTGGCCTGAGCTCCGGCATGCACCACCACTTCTAGCGGTTCGCGCGGGAATCCTGTGCCGGCGGTGACCGGTCGCACACTCGCGCACGCCCGTGTCGCGTGCCGCTCGACGGGCGTTCGCACCCGCGCCGGCTCGGCACCCACCACTCACCCGCCTCCCGCGCTGATGTAGCGCAGGGCCGTGATGCTCGGCAGGTAGCAGTACGCGCCGCCGCGCGTCGTGATGAAGCGCCCGAAGCCGCTGGTCGTCGGCGCCGAGCCGTCGGGCGGTGAGCACAGGATGAACGAGCTCGAGCTCGGGTCGTTGGCGCCGAGCATGACGTCGGCGCCGCTGATGTTGAAGACCGGGTTCGGATAGTCCGGCGGCGGCCCGGGGTCCGAGACGACGAAGCTGTTGCCGTTGATCCATTCGGCCATCAGGAACTCGAACTGGTTGGCGATGTCGGCGTTGATGAAGTAGCCGACGAGCCCGCGCTGGACGTCGACCGGCTGAGCGGGATCGTAGGCGGGGCCGTAGGGCATCGCCCGGCGCACGATGCGGTGCAGGTGCTCGCCGCCGCTGATCACCTTCTCGCCGCGCGGGTTGGCGCGCCGCATGTGCGCGCCGATCGGGCACTTGAGGCCCAGCTTGTCGTCCAGCGCCTGATCGGCGCCGACGTAGTCGAACGCGTTGATCTGGTCGCGCGGCAGCGGCGGCCTGGGCGTGCCCGTGTCCGGCGAGAGCACGAGCGGGACTCCGGTGCGCCAGCGCCCGCAGACCTTCGCCGCCAGCAGCTCGGGATCGATGCGAAGGTTGGCCGAGGCGCTCGTCAGCCAGTCCTCGAAGCCGACCACGTCCTGCTCGAGTACCCGGAAGGCCGCAAAGCTGCTGTTCTTCGACAGCGGCTCCGGCGTCACGGAGTAGATCGCCCCCTTGTTCTGGTTCGGATAGCCGAGCAGGAACTCGCCCGTCGGCGCGACCGGCTGACAGTCCGGCCTGGGACGTTTGGTCGGTGGCGCGCCGTCGATCGTCGGCTGCGAGATGCCGTCGGCGTAACCGAAGTGCACGTGCCCGTCGGGCAACGCGTTCGCGTCGAGCGCCGCGAGCTCCCGCATTCCGGCGGCGAAGCCGGTCCGCAGGATCTCGCTGACGTGCTCGAGCACGGCGATGTCGCGGTGCGCCCACAGGCTCAGCAGGACGTGGACGGGCGAGTCGGGCCGGAAGGCGTCCAGCCAGGCCTGCGGCCCGCTGTCGCCGCTGTCGCCGACGGCCTCCGCCGTCGGCGCATACGTCGCCCCCGTCTGGAACGTGCCCGGGAATCCGTCGACCGGCTGACCGAGCGCGACGAGGCCCGCCGCGGTGAGCCCGATGTTCAGAAACGACTCCGGCTTGACCGTCCAGCGCGCCGCCGTGGTGATCTGCGGAGTGCCGGGGGATCCGTCGACGAGCGTGCCGAGGAACGCCTGCGCGGCGGCCTCGTCGACGACCTCGAGCACGAAGTGCCGAGCGAAGTCGACGCGGTAGCCGCGCAGGATCGTGCCCTGGATGTCGCCCAGGTCGAGCTGCGTGCTCACGACGCGAGCCCCTACGCCGGCACTGGCGCAGCCGCCGGCGGGAACTTGGCGAGGATCTGCTGCACGGTCTGCGGATACGCGCTGTAGAGCCGGTTGCCCCCGTCGTTCGGCGGCTGCTGGGAGAGGTCGTTGGCCGCGACGAAGGCCGTGAACGCCGCCACGTTGTCGGTGACGGGCACGAGGGCGCTGCCGCCGACGGTGAACTTCAGCAGCATGTCGAAGACGTCGCCGATCTTGTTGACGAAGTCCTGCGTATAGCGCGCGAAGTCGCCGTCGTACTCGGTGATCACCGCGAGCGCGAACGGTCCCGCGGGCGTCGCCGTGAACTGCAGGTTCGGCGACGACGTGTCGAGCACGAGAACGCGGGCGAAGTGCACGGTCCCGACGGAGGTGAGCGCGGCGTTGATCTCCGCCTGCGCCGTTGCGACGACCTTCTGCAGCGCCGGCAGCTGGGAGGCGTCGACGTCGAGCGCCATTACGAGCGTGAGTGGACTGGTGGCCATGGGTCCTGCCTTTCGTTGGTGGTGAACGGGTGCTGGGAGCTGGGGTGCCAGGCCGGAGGAGCGTGCTGGGCGAGGTACGCCTGCGCGGCGGCGGCGCCGTTGTCGATCAGCGCGAGCTTCTGCTCCCGCGTGATCGCGAAGTCGGTCGCGACGATCCCGAGGTCGTCGATCGCGATCGTGCGCTCGACATCGGCCTGCGTGCGCTTGTAGACGTCGGCCTGCACGGCGGTCAGCGACTCGTAGAGGAGCTTCACGAAGACGACCAGGTCGTCGACGTCGACCGGTGGTGGCGGCGGTCCAGCGGTCTCGAGCCGCAGCCCGAGCGTGCGCGGGTCGGGGTGCGCGGTGTCGAAGATCCCGATCGGGTAGTTCCACACGACGCCGCCGTCGACGTACGTCGAGCCGGCAGCGCGCACGGCCGCGAAGAAGAGCGGGATCGACATCGACATCCGCACGGCGTCGGCGATCGCCACGTCCGGGGTCGACGTGGCCGAGAAGACCTTCGGAAGCTGACTGCTGATGTCCGTCGTGACGATGCGCAGGTCGGGCGCGCCGGTCGCGGCGAGCTGCTTGAACGTCGCGCCGGGCGAGCCGAGGTGGGTGGCGACGATGTCCTCCAGCCAGCGCTTGAACGCGTCGCCGCGATACCAGCCGAAGTGCTCGACGAGGCGCACGGGACCTTCGAGGCCACCGTCCTCGAACTTCGAGAAGTCGAGGTCGAGCATCGTCGCGCGCAGCTGCGCCGGCGTCTGGCCCAGCGCGACGAGCGCCGCGGTGATCGCGCCCGCCGACGTGCCCGCGACGGCGTCGACCTGACCGAGAACCCCGTTGTCGTCGAGCACCTCGAGCGCGCCGACATAGGCGACGCCCTTCACGCCGCCACCCTCGAAGACGAGCTGAGAATAGGGATACGCCGTGCTCATGACTCCTCCTACGTCCCAACCGGGACGGTGACGTTGAACGACTTGCAGCCGGCCACCGGGGCGCACAGCGTGCCGGTGATCGTGAGCGAGAAGGGGTGCTGGTTGAGCGTCACCGTCAGCTCGGCCCTGTACCCCTCCAGGCAGCCGCCCACGGTGCAGCTCGGGCTGGCCGGCGACAGCGTGCAGTGCGCGAGCGCGACGTCGAACAGGTCGACGCACAGCCGCACTCCGAGCGGATCGCTGTTCACGCATCCCCGTATCGCCAGCGGTCCGATGCTCCACTCGATGCACTGACGCAGCAGGACGGCTTGCACACGGGACGTGTCGATCGTGTCGTAGAGTCGGCGCCGATCACCGTCGCGATAGACGTAGCCCTCCTCGATGTGCCTGAGCGTTGCCACCGTGCTCCCTCGCGATCTACGGTCCGCGGATGCGGCCCGCCTGTTCGAAGCGCAGTATCTGGCGACCCTGTTACAGCGCAGTTGCAGCGCGCTGTCAGCGCGATCGCGAGGGCGCGGCGATGATGAGCGGCAGACGGCCCCACGAGATGGTTGATTCCACGGCGGAATCGACCATCTACGATCGGGTCTTCGACCGCGAGTAGGGGCGGCATGGACTTTCGGATCCTCGGACCGATCGACGCACAAGGGGAGTCCGGTCCCGTGGCGCTGGGCGGCAGCAAGCCGCGCGCCGTGCTCGCGATCCTCCTGCTGCACGCCAATCAGCCCGTCACCGCCGAGCATCTGGCGCGCGCGCTGTGGGGCGAGGACAGCCCGCAGCGAGCGGTCCGCGTCGTGCATGTGCACGTCTCGCGCCTGCGCAAGGCGCTCGGCGATCCCGACCGATTGACGACGACGCCCGCCGGCTACTGCCTGCGCGTGGCCCGCGACGAGCTTGACTTGCACCGCTTCGAGCGGCTGCTCGAAGCGGGCCGCCATGCGCTCGCCGCGGGTCGTGCCGAGCAGGCGTCGAGCACGCTGCGGGCGGCGCTCGCGCTCTGGCGCGGCCCGGCGCTCGCAGACCTCGCGCTCGAGCCGTTCGCCCTGGTCGACGTGACGCGGCTGGAGGAACTGCGCCTGGGGGCGGTCGAGGCGCGCGTGAAGGCCGACCTCGACGCGGGCCGCCACGCGGCGCTGATCTCCGAGCTCCGCGGCCTCGTCGCGAGCCATCCCGCGCGCGAACGGCTCGCCGAGCACCTCATGCTCGCGCTGTATCGCGGCGGGCGCCAGGCCGAGGCGCTCGAGGTCTTTCGCGACACGCGGCAGGCGTTGCTCGACGAGATCGGCGTCGAGCCGGGACCCGAGCTGCGCGGCCTGCAGGCGGCGATCCTCGGCCACAGCGCGAACCTCATGGGGGCGCGCGATGCCGCCGCCGTCGCGATGCAGCGGGCCGACCCGGCGGACGACGGCACCGGTGTCCGCTCGGCTGCCGTCCGCGGCTCGATGCCGCCGACGAAGTTCGTCGTTCCGCGCGCACGGCCGGAGTGGCTGGCCCGCGAGCGCCAGCTCGCGGCGATCGATCCCCACGCCCGCCTGTTGCTCGTCTCGGCGCCTGCGGGCTACGGCAAGACGACGCTCGTCGTGCAGTGGATCACGCGCGTAGCCGGCGGCCGTGTCGCCTGGGTGCAGCTCTCGCACGAGGACAGCACGGCGTCAGTGCTCTGGACGGCGATCGTCACGGCGCTCGCGCGCGACCGGCAGGAGCTCGGAGCCCGATCGCTGGCCGCACTGGCGGGCCCCGTGGTCAACCTGCAGGAGGAGGTGCTCGTCCCGCTCGTCGAGGATCTCTGCGCGCTCGACGCTCCGCCGGCGCTCGTGCTCGATGACGTTCACCTCGTCGTAGACCCGCTGTCGCACGAGACGCTCGCCTGGTTCATCGACAACGCCCCGCACGAGATGCGCGTCGCGATCGCAACGCGCCAGGACCCCCAGCTCCCACTCGGGCGATTGCGCGCGCGGGGCGAGCTGACCGAGCTGCGCGCCGCCCAGCTCGTGTTCGACGCGCGCGAGGTCGAGCTGTTTCTCAACGGTCGCCTCGAGCTCGACCTCGCGCCCGCCGAGCTCGAGGCGCTCGGCCGCCGCACCGAGGGCTGGGCCGCGGGCCTGTACCTCGCCGCCCTCTCGCTGCGCGGCGTCGCCGATCGCGGCGAGTTCGTGGCGGCGTTCGCCGGCGACGACAACATGGTCGTCGACTACCTCGCCCCCGAGGTCCTGCGCGGTCTCGACGAGGAGCGCCGCGTGTTTCTCGCCCGGACGTCGATCCTCGAGCGCTTCAGCGCCCCGCTGTGCGAGGCGGTCACGGCGTCCGAGCTCGACGCCGGCGAGCTGCTCGTCGAGCTCGAGCGCTCGAACATGTTCCTCGTCGCGCTGGACGGCAAGCGGCGCTGGTTTCGCTACCACTACCTCTTCCGCGACATGCTGCGAGCGGAGCTCGAGCGCACCGAGCCGGCCCTCGTCGCCGAGCTGCACGGTCGCGCTGCGTCATGGCATCACGCCAACGGCAACCTCGTGGCGTGCATCGTCCATCACCTCGCGGCCGGCGATCGCGCCGCGGCCGCGCACCGGATCGCCGCCAGCTGGCTGGCGCTGTGGCATTCGGACAGCTGGCCGCTCGTCGTCGAGTGGCTCGCCGAGCTGCCCGAGGACGAGGTCGCCCACGTGCCGGGGTACCTCACGGCGAAGGCGTTCGTCGCCGGCGTGTCCGGTCAGCGCCGCGAGCTCGAGCGGCTCGTCGCGCTCGCGCGCTCGCGCGAGTCCGACCAGCCGCTGCCGGATGGCTCGACGTCGACGCGCGGGATGATCGCGATGATCGAAGCGGTCTTCATGTACCGCGACGTCGGACGCGCCCGCGCCGCCGCCCTGTGCGCGGCGCAGATCGAGCACGGCCGCGTGCACGCGATGACGATCCCGTACGCGCTCGGCTGGACGGGGTTCTGGTCGGGCGCCGACGAGGCCGGCGTGCGCGAGCAGCTCGAGCATGTCATCCGGATGGGCGGCGTCGACAGCGCCCACGCGCGCGTCGCGGGCGCGCTGGCCTGCGTCGCCTTCCTCGATCTCCTGGCCGGCGATCTCGACGCCGCCCGACTGCATGTCGCGCAGGCCGAGGCCGTCAACGCTCGCACCGGCAACACAGCGGCGGCGTTCAAGTGCTACGTCGAGGGCGCCGCCGGCTGGCTCGCGCTCGCCGAGGGGAGGCTCGAGGCTGCCGCGCAGCGCCTCGAGGAGACCGCGCGCCGGGCACGCCGCTTCGACGAGCCGCTGCACAACGCGAACGCACTGCGGCTACTCGCCGAGTGCAGCGTCGCGCAGGGCCGCCCAGCGGCCGCCGCCAGCTACCTGCGGCGCGCCTGGGGTGAGGTCCGTGCGTGCCCGGATCCCGGTATCGGCGAAGCGCTGGTGGCGGACAGCGGTCGGCGGATCGCCTACGGTGCCGCGCTCGGCAGGCCGCCGGGCGGATGAGCAGCACGCGAGACGCGGGCTGCGGCCCCGCGGGCCGTCCGGTGACTGACTATCTTCGCGCCATGTCACGGTCCGCACCCGTCGTCGACGTCCGCGACATCGACGCAGGTGCGCTCGGTCGCTCGCTCGTCGCCGCGGGCATCGCGTCCGGCGCGCTGCGCGCGCTGCGGTCGCTGCCTGCCGGGGAGTGGCCCGGCGGCATGAGCGAGCTCGTGCGCCTCGCGCTCGACTGGGACGGCGACGGGCCGGAGACGCTCGTCGCCAAGCAGGCCGCGCGGGGCGATCGCACGCGCGCGACCGCCGGCTTCATGCGCATGTACGAGCGCGAAGTGGCGTTCTACGAGCAACTCGCGCCGCGCAGCCCGCTGGCGGCGCCGGACTGTCACCACGCGGCCTTCGACGGCGAATCGCGGCGGTTCCTGCTGCTGCTCGCCGATCGCCGCGCCGATCGCGCGCTCGACGAGTTGGCCGGCTGCTCGATCGACGACGCGCGCACCGTCGTCGCTGCGATGGGCGGGCTGCACGCGGAGTTCCACGACGCGCCGCCGGCCCTCGGCGATGCGCTGCTGCCGGCGCTCGGCACCCAGTGGTACGCGACCTGCTGGTCGCAGTTGCTGGCCGCCACATGGGAGCCGGCAGCGACGATCCACGCAGATCTCACGGACTCCGGCACGCGTGCCCTCGGCGACGCACTGATCGCCGGCACGGAGCCCGTGCTCGCGCGCCTTTCGCGAGGGCCGCGCACGCTCTGTCACGGCGACCTGCGCGCCGACAACCTGCTGCTCGGCGCCGACGGCGTCCTGCGCGCCGTCGACTGGCAGCTCATGCACCGCAGCCGCGGCGTCTGCGACCTGGGCTACTTCATGGCGGTCAGCCTCGAGCTCGACGTGCGCCGGCGGCATCATGACGAGCTCGTCGAGCTCTACGTGGACGCCTACGGTCGCGTCGACCGCGCGACGCTGCTCGACGAGCTGCGCGACGCGGCCGCGGCGGCGTTCATGATCCCGGTGATCGCCAGCGCGGCTCTCGATCTCCAGGACGCGCGCGGCGTGGCGGTCTGCCGCACGACGTACCGCCGAGCGGCGGCGTTCGCGGATGACCTCGACTGTGTCGCGCGACTGGCGGCGGGTTGATCGCGGACGTCCGTATCCCGACCCCGCTGGTAGGATTACAAGTCGTGTTCTTCACGACGAAAGCTGAGTACGGCGTGCGCCTGCTGATCGAGCTCGGGCGCCAGGCGCGCGACCAGCCCGTCTCGCTGAAGGCGATCGCCGACGCCGAGAACCTGCCGCTCGCCTATCTCGAACGGATCGTCGCCCTGCTGCGGCGCGTCGAGCTCGTCGAGAGCACGCGCGGCGCCCACGGCGGCTACGCGCTCGCGCGGGCGCCCGAGGACATCACGATGGACGAGGTCGTGCTCGCGCTGGAGGGCTCGCTGGCACCGATGGAGTGCTTCGTCGACGACCGCGGCGACGACGGCCGCGTGCTGTGCTCGCACCACGACGACTCCGGCCGCGGCTGCGCCACGAAGCTGCTCTGGACGCGCGTCCAGGTCGGCGTCACCAACACGCTCGCGCAGACGACGCTCGCCGAGCTGATCGACTTCCAGACCCGCCAGCTGCCGCGCGTCGGCGAAGCCGCGGCGCAGCACGCACGAACCCCAGCTCCCGCCTGATCCGTCAGGCCGCCCGGTACGAAGGAGAACCAGAGGACACCATGCCCGAGCTTGAGATCCGCAACCTCCATGTCCAGGCCGAGGACAAGCCGATCCTCAAGGGCGTCAACCTGACCGTGACGCCCGGCGAGATCCACGCGCTGATGGGGCCCAACGGCTCCGGCAAGTCGACGCTCGCCAACGCGATCATGGGTCATCCGAGCCTCGAGGTCACCGAGGGGCAGATCCTCTTCGGCGGCGAGGACATCACCGAGGCCGACACCGACGAGCGCGCCCGCATGGGCCTCTTCATGGCGTTCCAGTACCCCGTCTCGATCCCCGGCGTGACGATCACGAAGTACCTGCGGATGGTCATGAACGCGCACCGCGAGGCGCGCGGCGAGGGCGACGTCTCGCTGAAGGAGTTCCGCAAGACCGTCGAGGCCGCGATGGAGCTCGTCAACGTGCCGCGCGAGTTCAGCTCGCGCTACCTCAACGAGGGCTTCTCCGGCGGCGAGAAGAAGCGCCTGGAGATCCTCCAGCTCGCGCTGCAGAAGCCCAAGCTCGCGGTCCTCGACGAGACCGACTCGGGCCTCGACATCGACGCGCTCAACGTCGTCGCGCACGGCGTCAACACGGTCGCGACCGGCAACGACATGGGCGTGCTGATCATCACCCACTACCAGCGCATCCTGCACATGGTCACCCCGACCCGCGTGTCGATCATGTTCGACGGGCGGATCGCCACGCAGGGCGGCCCCGAGCTCGTCGACCGCCTCGAGGCCGAGGGCTACGCGCAGATTCGCGAAGAGGTCAGCGCCGCGACATGAGCACCCTGGCCGACACGCCGCTGGCCACGGACTTCCCCTGCCTGCGGCGCGAGGGCATCGTCTACATGGACTCGGCCGCGACGTCGCAGACGCCGCAGTCGGTGATCGCCGCGATGGACGACTACTACGAGAGCCATCGCGGCACCGTGCATCGCAGCGTGTACGCCCTCGCGGCCGAGGCGACCGAGCTCTTCGAGGGCGCCCGCGACCGCATCGCGGCGTTCGTCAACTGGCCCGCCAACTGCACGATCTTCACGAAGAACGCGACCGAGGCGCTGAACCTCGTCGCCTACTCGTGGGGCCGCGCGAACGTCGGCCCCGGCGACCGCGTCGTGACGACGCAGCTCGAGCACCACTCGAACTTCGTTCCCTGGCACATGCTCTGCCAGCAGACCGGCGCGCAGCTCGAGATGGTCGAGGTCGACGACGAGGCGGTGCTCGACCTCGACCAGCTCGACGCGCTGCTTCAGACCGGCACCGTCAAGCTCGTAGCCGTCGGCCATGTGTCGAACGCCGCCGGCACGATCAACCCGGTGCAGGAGATCGTGCGCCGCGCCCACGGCGCCGGCGCCGTCGTCGTCGTCGACGGCTCGCAGGCGGTGCCGCAGATGGCCGTCGATCTCGCCGAGCTCGACGCCGACTTCTATGCCTGGACGGGCCACAAGCTGTACGGCCCGACCGGCATCGGGATCCTGCATGGGCGCAAGGCGCTGCTCGACGCGATGCCGCCGTTCCTCGGCGGCGGCCACATGATCACGTCGGTCTCCGTCGACGAGATCCGCTGGGGCCAGCTGCCGGCGAAGTTCGAGGCCGGCACGTCGAACATCGCCGAGGCGATCGGCCTCGGCGCGGCCGTCGACTTCGTCGCGGCGCTGGGCATGGAGAGCATCCGCGCGCACGAGCGCGACCTCTGCGCCTACGCGCTGGACCGCCTCGCCGAGCTGCCCGACATCACCGTCATGGGTCCGCTGGACGCCGACCTGCGCGGGGCGCTCGTCGCCTTCACGCTGGACATCGCGCACCCGCACGACATCGCCGAGATCCTCGGTTCCAGCGGCGTCTGCGTGCGGGCCGGACACCACTGCGCGCAGCCGCTGATGCAGCGCTTCGGCGTCGCGGCGACGACGCGCGCCTCGTTTGCCGTGCACAACACGCGCGCCGATGTCGACGCGCTCGTCGATGCCCTCCACGACGTCAGGAAGATCTTCGGATGACCGCCTCGATCCCGCAAGCAGCGCGATGACCATGGACTCGATCTACCGCGAGGAGATCCTCGAGCACTACAAGCGCCCGCACAACTGGGGCCATCTGGATCCGTTCGACCTCACCTTCAAGGACTCCAACCCGCTCTGCGGCGACGAGCTGACCGTCGAGATCCGCACGACCGACGACGGGAAGATCGAGGATCTGCGCTTCTCGGGCCACGGCTGCGCGATCAGCCAGGCATCGGCGTCGATGACCTCAGACGAGATCAAGGGCATGACGATCGACGAGCTGATCAAGCTCGACCGCCAGTATGTCCTCGACCTGCTCGGCATCCAGATCTCGGCGACGCGGATGAAGTGCGCGCTGCTGACCCTGAAGGTGCTCAAGGGCGCTGCGCTCGGCGCCCCGGTCGACTGGGAGCCGGAGACGCCGCCCAGCGAGGCCGAGGGCGGCGTCGAGCGCCACCCGACGGGCGCCGACCAGCTGTAGCGCACGAATCGAGGACGCAGGCGTGGGCGCGTCCGCGCCGTAATTTCTGCGCGCGCCGGCTGGTTGGAGGTCCGTACACGAGATCCCGAGGGGGAATCACGATGCAGACCAGGACCAGCCGCCACGCCCACGTCTCCCGTCGCACCGCTGTCCGCCGCGCGCTGATCGTCGCGCTGACCGGCGTCGCCGTGCTCGCGCCCGCCGGCGGCGCGCTCGCCGGGGACCGCGTGCCGTCGAGCGACGCCCGCGACGTCTCCGACGCCAAGCTCGGCCCCGACCAGCTCGTCGCCGTCGACGGCAGCGGGCCCTCGGCGGGCCCGGTGATCCCGGTCGAGGGCCCCGATGGCCTGCTGTGGCTGTGCCGCGAGGACGAGGAGGCCCAGCAGTCGATCTGCATCCCCTGGGCCCAGGGGCTCGAGCCGTCGTCGCCGGAGCCGGCGCTGACGGGCTAGCGGTCCGTTCTCGACGCGCGTCGGGTCCTCGTCGATCCTGTCGCGTCAGACCCCATGGCCGCGCGAAGGCGGCTACACTCCGTGAGAACAAATCCGAGCGCCCAGGACGGGATTGGCGCGCCGGTTGTCATCCATGGCCGAGATCCTCGACATCTGCTCCCTCGCCGACCTGCCGCCGGGCACGTCGCGGATCGTCGAGTGGGAAGACCTCGAGATCGGCGTCTTCAACTGCAACGGCGAGCTGCTGGCGATCGAGGATCGCTGCTCGCACGACGATGGAAACCTCGCCGACGGCGAGTTCGACCCGCAGCGCTGCACGGTCGAGTGCCCCCGTCATGGGTCGCTGTTCGATCTGCACACCGGCAAGCCGATGACCTTGCCGGCCTACGTACCCATCGAGACGTTCGGAGTCCGCGTCGAGGACGACATGATCAAGCTGGAGGTTGAGTAACCGATATGGCAACTCCCGAGACCATCGCCGAGCAGGCAAGCCTGCAGGGCATCAACTCCGACTACACGGAGAAGTACGGCTTCCACGACGCTGAGAACTACCTCTACAAGGCGCCGAAGGGCCTGACGAAGGAGCTCGTCGAGAAGATCTCCGAGTTCAAGGACGAGCCGCAGTGGATGCGCGACTTCCGCCTCAAGGCGCTCGAGTACTTCCTCGCCCGGCCGATGCCGACCTGGGGCTCGCCGCATCTCGCCGAGGTCGACTTCGACAACATCCACTACTTCGTGCGCGCCTCCGAGCGCGCCGAGCGCTCGTGGGACGACGTCCCCGACGACGTCAAGAAGACGTTCGACCGGCTCGGCATCCCCGAGGCCGAGCGCAAGTTCCTCGCCGGCGTCGGCGCGCAGTACGAGTCCGAGGTCGTCTACCACCAGATCAACGAGCAGCTCGAGGCGCAGGGCGTGATCTTCATGGACATGGACACGGGCCTGCGCGAGCACGAAGAGCTCATCAAGGAGTACTTCGCGACGATCATCCCGGCCAACGACAACAAGCTCGCCGCGCTCAACAGCGCCGTCTGGTCGGGCGGCTCGTTCGTGTACGTCCCGCCGGGCGTCCACATCGAGATGCCTCTGCAGGCCTACTTCCGCATCAACACGGAGAACATGGGCCAGTTCGAGCGCACGCTGATCATCGCCGACGAGGGCTCCTACGTGCACTACGTCGAGGGCTGTACGGCGCCGACCTACTCGTCGGACTCGCTGCACTCGGCCGTCGTCGAGCTGATCGCCAAGCCCGGCGCGCGGATCCGCTACACGACCGTGCAGAACTGGTCGACGAACGTCTTCAACCTCGTCACGAAGCGGGCGATCGCCGAGCGCGACGCGACCGTCGAGTGGGTCGACTGCAACCTCGGCTCGAAGCTCACGATGAAGTACCCGTCGGTCTACCTGACCGGCGAGCGGGCGCACGGCGAGATCCTCTCGATCGCCTTCGCCGGCGCCGGCCAGCACCAGGACGCCGGCGGCAAGATCGTCCACGCGGCGCCGAACACGACGTCGAACATCTTCGCCAAGTCGATCTCCAAGGACGGCGGGCGCGGCTCCTACCGCGGCCTGCTCGAGGTCGCCAAGGGCGCGCACGGCTCGAAGTCCAAGGTCGTCTGCGACGCGCTGCTGCTCGACGACCAGTCGCGCTCGGACACCTACCCGACGATCCGCATCGGCGAGGACGACGTCAACGTCGGCCACGAGGCGACCGTCTCGAAGGTCGGCGAGGAGCAGCTCTTCTACCTCACGTCGCACGGCCTCAACGAGGAGGAGGCGTCGAAGCTGATCGTCAACGGCTTCATCGAGCCGATCGTCAAGGAGCTGCCGATGGAGTACGCCGTCGAGATGAACCGGCTGATCGAGCTGCAGATGGAGGGCTCAATTGGCTAGTCCCTCCACGGCGACGCAACCGGCCTGGATGACGGCGCGCCGCGAGCGCGCCGTCGCCTTGCGCGAATCGCTGCCGCTGCCCTCGTTCCGCGGCAACCCGGGCTGGGAGTTCACCTCGCTGAAGGGGCTCGACCTCGACGCCTACGGCGCGCCCGAGGCCGTCGACGTCGACGCCGCCGGCCTGGGCGTCTTCGAGACCCCCGCCGCCGCGATGCTGCTCGAGCAGGTCGACCACGCCTTCGCCGATCCGCCCGAGCCGGCGCCCGACGGCGCGATCGTGATGTCGCTGGCGGCCGCCGTGCAGCAGCACCCCGAGCTCGTCGAGCGGCACTTCGGCACGATCGTCGCGCCCGACGACCAGTTCGTCGCGCGCAACGAGGCCGACTGGCAGGGCGGCGCGTTCGTCTACGTCCCGCGCGGCGTGCACGTGCGGGTCCCGATCGTCGTGACCGTCGTGCAGTCCCAGCCGCAGACGGCGCTGCACTGGCGCACGCTCGTCGTGCTCGAGGAGGGCGCGCAGGCGGAGGTCTGGGAGCAGTACGTCTCGACCGCGGACGACCAGCGGGCGCTGCTGAGCACCGTCAGCGAGCTGTCGGTCGGCCAGAACGCGCGGCTGCGCTACGTCTGCGCGCAGGGCCTGAGCGAGAAGTCGTGGATCTTCGGCTCGCAGCGCGGGGTCGTCGGCCGCGACGGGGCGCTCGACTGGATCGCGCTGGGCTTCGGCGCCGGCAACGGCCGCGTCGCGATGGACTGCAAGCTCGCCGGTCCCGGCGCCGACGCCAAGGTCACCGGCGCCTACGCGACCCGCGGCCGCCAGCACCTCGACTACGCCACGACGCAGGAGCACGCCGCCGCCAACACGACGTCGGACCTCGCCTTCCGCGGGATCCTCGACGGGCGCTCGAGCACGGTCTGGTCGGGGATGATCAAGGTCGACCCCGGCGCGCAGCAGATCGACGCCTTCCAGGAGTCGCGCAACCTGCTGCTGACGAAGACGGCGCACGCCGACTCGATCCCCGGACTGGAGATCCTCGCCAACGACGTGCGCTGCACGCACGCCGCGGCGATCGCCCAGATCGACCCCGAGCAGCTGTTCTACCTGCGCTCGCGCGGGCTGCCGCTGGAGCGCGCCAAGCGGCTCGTCATCGAGGGCTTCCTCGAGGCGACCGTCGAGCGCTTCGAGGCGGGCTTCGTGCGCGAAGCGGTCGCCGGCGCGCTCGAGCGGCGCTTGGAGGCCGTCCTCGGCTAGCGGTCGGCTCGGCTCACGCCGGAGACTGCGACGCCGAGCTCCCGGGCGAGGCCCGCCTGCGCGCGGTCGAGCGTGTGCAGGGTGCGGCCGGTCGCGCGGGCCGTGGCGATGATGAGCAGGTCCGTTGCCTTTGCCGCGCGGCCGACGCTGCGGGCATGCGCGAGCGCGTCGCCGTAGTGCTCGGCGACGCTCTCGTCGACGGGCAGCGGCGCGAGTCGTGCGCGCACCGCGATCAGGCGCTGCTGGCGTGCGGCGCGCGTGCGGTCGTCGCGAGCGCGCAACACACCGGCGCGCAGCTCACCGAGCGTGACGACGGAGATCGCTGTCGTGGTCGGACGATCGCGGCTCGCGGACGCCTCGTCGTCCGCGAGCAGGATCGACGTGTCGAGCAGTGCTCCGCTCACCCGTCGCCCCATGGATCGTCGAGGGGGGCCTCCGCAGCATCGAGATCAGCGGCGAGCTCCTCGCCGGGGAGCCGCCGCGCTCATCGCCGCCAGGTGTGAGCGCAGCCCTTTCAGGTAGAACGACGGGCATGGATCCGTCGATCGCAGAGGCCGCCGAGCGGATCGCCGTCCGTGCGCCCGCCGAGCTCGAGCGTTTCGTCGCGGTCTCCTCGCCGTCGGGCGACATCGCGGGGGCCGAGGCGGCGATCGAGGTCGCCGTCTCGCTGGCGCCCGCGGGCGCGCGCGTCGAGCGCGCGCCGTGCTCGTCGGCGGGTCACGCCGACGACCTGATCCTCACGCTGCCGGGCAGCGGCGCCGGGCGCGTGCTGCTGCTCGGGCACGTCGACACCGTCCACGCGCATGGCGATCACCATGCGCTGCGGCGCGACGGCGACAAGCTCGTCGGCCCCGGCTCGGTCGACATGAAGGGCGGCGACGTGCTCGCGCTCGGCGTGCTGCGCGAGCTCGCTCGGCGCAGCGGAGACTTCCGGGAGGTCGCGTTGCTGCTCGTCTGCGACGAGGAGTGGCGCCGGGGCGACTTCATCCACACCGACCGCTTCGCCGGCTGGGATGCCTGCCTGTGCTTCGAGGGCGGAGAGCTCGACGACAACGGCGACGAGGGCGTCGTCGTGCGCCGCAAGGCGGCGGGGACGCTGCGCGTGGTCGCCCATGGCCGCTCGGCGCATTCGGGCTCGGCGCCGGAAGCCGGCGCCAACGCGCTGCTGGCGCTGGCCAGCGCCGCGCGGGCCGTGGCCGCCCGCCACGATCCCGCCGGACCCGCCCACCTGACGGCCGTGCCGACCGTCGTGCGCTGCGGGGAGTCGTTCAACGTCGTGCCGGCGTCGGGCGAGCTGCTGTGCGACCTGCGCGCTGACGGTCTCGACACCTTCGACACCGTCCTGGCGGGCCTGCCGGAGATCGTCGACGGCGTTCGCCTGGAGGTCGATCTGCTGCGCCGCTGGCCTGGCATGGACGCGCGCGAGCCGACCGCCGCGCTGCTGGCGGCGGCAGGCCGGCGCCTCGGACGCTCGATCGTCGGCACTGCGCGCGGCGGCGCGAGCGACGCCAGCTACATGGCGCCGAGGATCCCGATCACGATCGACGGTCTCGGTCCGCGCGGCGGTGGCGCCCACACGCCGGGCGAGTACGTCTGGGAGGTCTCGCTGCGCTCGCGGGCCGAGGTGGCGCTCGCGATCGTCGACGCGGTGCTCGCCTGAACCGCCTCCGCATTCCGCAGCGTGCAGGCGTTATGAACACCAAACGTGCATTCGTCGTGAACGTGCGCTAGGGTTCCGCCGGTCAGTGATCAGCCGAATCCCCGTCGATCTTCGGCGGGGAACGGGGGAACCATTGGGGCACGAAGTCGTGCTCCTGGGGCGAATCGCCGCCTTGTGCGGCATAGCGCTAGCTCTTTCTGCGCGAGCCCGTCAGCTAACCCCGCAGGCATTCGAAGGAGAAGGGGTCTAGCCCGCGTGAAGCCGTTGTACCGCCTCACCATGTGCCTGCTGGCTGTGGTCCTGCTCGTACCCGCCCAGGCGTCGTCGCAGACGCGCAGCTGGGACTATGGGGAGCGGGTCCTCAAGCAGGGACACAAGGGCAACGACGTCAGGACCCTCCAGCGCTATCTCGGACGCTCCGGCCTCGACGTCGCCGTCGACGGCGTCTTCGGCAGGGGCACGGCGGGCGCGGTCCGCGACTTCAAGCGCGGGCAGCGCCTCAGGGTCGACGGCAGGGTCACGCGCACCGACGCCAGGGTGATCAAGGACGTCGCCGTCAACGGCGGCGCCGTCGCCTCGGCTGCCTCGACCGGCGGCGCGCTGCCCGAGAACGTCAAGCCGGTTCCGCCGCCGGAGCCACCGCCGCTCGCGCTCGGCCCGGGCATGAGGGCGACCGTCGGGCCCGACGGCCTCGCGGTCGCGCCGATCCTCGCGCCGCCGGAGGTCCACGCGGTGATCGCGGCCGGCAACAAGATCGCCAAGACGCCCTACATCTACGGCGGCGGTCACGGCAAGTGGGAGGACTCCGGCTATGACTGCTCGGGCTCCGTCTCCTACGCGCTGTACGGCGGCGGCCTGCTGAAGGCCTCGATGCCGTCCGGCGGCTTCATGAACTGGGGCGAACGAGGTCCCGGCCAGTGGATCACGATCTACGCCAACAGGGGCCACATGTACATGGTCGTCGCGGGCCTGCGCTTCGACACGAGCGGTCGGCAGCGCACGGGCAGCCGCTGGCAGTCGAGCACGCGCTCGGCCAAGGGCTACCGCGTCGTTCACCCGAAGGGCTTCTAGCAGCCGCAGGTTCGTGCGGCGCGACGATGCTACGCGCGCTCGCGATCGGGTACCGGCAGGCATGAGGTTCATGCACGCGAACATGCGCGTCCGCGACATCGACGCGTCGCTGCGCTTCTACGAGGCGCTCGGCTTCGAGCGCCGCGGCCGGCTGCAGTTCGACACCGCCTACAACGTCTACCTCGGACTGCCCGGCGACGGCGACACGCTCGAGCTGACGGTCAACGACGACCGTGACGAGCCCTACGACCTCGGCGACGGGTACGGGCACGCCGCGCTCAGCGTCGAGGACCTCGACGGGCTGCTCGCGCGCCTGCAGGCGCAGGGCATCGAGCCCGAGCAGCCTCCCTACGCGCCGGGCGGGCGCGAGGAGTTCCGGATCTGCTTCGTGCAGGATCCCGACGGCTACCGGATCGAGCTGATCGACGGGGAGTTCGTCACGCCGCAGGACCCCGGCTCGACGGGGTAGCAGCCCGCCAGCTCGCCCAGCCCCGCCCCGGCTCTCCGCGGGGCGCCCCTGTCGGCTCAATCCTCGCCGGATGGGCGCCGGCGCGCCGACTTGCGCTCCGACGCGCGCCGCTTGGCGTCCAGCCGGCGCGTCCGCGAGGCGCGCGTCGGCTTCGTCGGTCGCCGCGGTCGCTGGACCTCGAGCGCTCGCGCGATCCGGCCGGCGAGGCGCTCCAGCGCGAGCGCGCGGTTGCGCGTCTGGCTGCGGGCGTCCTGCGCGACCGCGCGGACGAGCGGGCCGCAGCGCGCCGTCAGCCGGGCCTTCTGCGCCTCGTCGAGGGTGGCGGACGCCGCCACGTCGAAGACGACCTCGATCCGCGAGGCGGTCACGTTGGCGTGCTGGCCGCCCGGTCCGGAGGAGCGGCTGGCGCGCACGACGACCTCGTCGAGCGGGATCGCGAGGCCGCGGTTGATCGGCAGCGGGTCGGTCATCGTGCCAATAGAGTCGCATCAATGTCCGCGAACCTCGCCCTGAACCTCACGCGCACGGCGGCCGAGCACACCGACGCGATCGCGGTGAAGCTCGACGAGGCCGCGTTGAGCTACCGCCTGCTCGACGACGCCAGCCAGCGCGTCTCGGCGATGCTCGAGAGCAAGGGCGTCGGTCGCGGCGACCGCGTCGGGATCATGCTTCCCAACGTCCCCTACTTCCCGGCCGTCTACTACGGCGCGCTGCGCGCGGGCGCCGTCGTCGTGCCGATGAACGTCCTGCTCAAGGGCCGCGAGGTCGGCTTCTACCTCGCCGATCCGCAGGTCGCGCTGCTGTTCGCCTGGCACGGCTTCATGGAGGCCGCAGAGGCTGGGGCGCAGGCGGCCGGCGGGGTCGAGATCGTGCCCGTCGAGCCCGGCAAGGTCGAGGGCCTGATCTTCGCTCACGAGCCGGACCCGGACGTCGCCGAGGTGGCGGGCGACGACACCGCCGTGGTCCTCTACACCTCGGGCACGACCGGCCGGCCGAAGGGCGCCGAGCTGACGCACGACAACCTGCGCAGCAACGTCGACATCGCCGTCTCGCTGTTCGACCTCAGCGTCGGCGACGTGATCTTCGGCGGCCTGCCGCTGTTTCACTCGTTCGGCCAGACGTGCACGATGAACGCCGCGATCCGCTGCGGGGCGACCGTCACGCTGCTGCCGCGCTTCGAGCCGGGCAAGGCGCTGGAGATCCTCGAGCGCGACGGCTGCACGGTCTTCGAGGGCGTGCCGACGATGTACGGCGCGCTGCTGAACGATCCCGACCGCGACACGGTCGACGTCTCGACGCTGCGCGTCTGCGCGTCGGGCGGCGCGTCGATGCCGGTCGAGGTGCTGCGCGGCTTCGAGCAGCAGTTCGGCTGCAAGGTGCTCGAGGGCTACGGGCTCAGCGAGACGTCGCCGGTGGCGTCCTTCAACCACCCCGACCGCGAGCGCAAGGCCGGCTCGATCGGCACGCCGATCGCGGGCGTCGAGATGATGCTCGTCGACGACGACCGCAACGAGGTCGCGGCGGGCGAGATCGGCGAGATCCTGATCAAGGGCCACAACGTCATGAAGGGCTACCTGAACCACCCCGAGGCGACCGCCGAGGCGATCCGGGACGGCTGGTTCGCCACCGGCGACATGGCGCGCGTCGACGACGACGGCTACTACTTCATCGTCGATCGCAAGAAGGAGCTGATCATCCGCGGCGGCTACAACGTCTATCCGCGCGAGGTCGAGGAGGTGCTCTACGAGCATCCCGCGGTGCGCGAGGCGGCGGTCGTCGGCGTGCCCGATGCCGAGCTCGGCGAGGAGGTCGGGGCGGCGATCGCGCTGAAGGACGGGATGGCGATCGACATCGGTGAGCTGCAGGCGTTCGTCGAGGAGCGGGTCGCGGCGTACAAGTACCCGCGCCGGATCTGGTTCGTCGACGAGCTGCCCAAGGGGCCGACGGGGAAGATCCTCAAGCGCGAGATCTCAGCGCCTGAGTAGCTACGACCTCCTCATCGTCGGGATGGGCTCGGCGGGCATGGTCGCCGCCGAGCTCGCCTCCAGGCTCGGGGTGCGCGTCGCCTGCGCCGAGCGCGGCCGGCCCGGCGGCGACTGCCTGTGGACGGGTTGCGTTCCCTCCAAGGCGCTGCTCGCGTCGGCGAAGGCAGCGCACACGATCAGGCACTCCGACGCCTACGGCCTCGAGGCCGTCGGACCGAGCGCCGACACGGGCCCGGCGTGGACGCGGATCAAGGCGATCCAGGAGGGGTTGGCGGCAGGCGACGACGATCCCGAGCGCTTCCGGCGGGCCGGCGTCGACGTGCTGCTGGGCAGCCCGGCGCGCCTGATCTCGCCGACGACGGTGCGCGCCGGCCGGCAGCACGCGGCGCGCTTCGTCCTGTTGGCGACCGGCAGCCGTCCCGCGCTGCCGGCGATCGAGGGGCTGCGCGCGGCGACGCCGCTGACGAACGAGACGATCTTCGCGCTCGACCGCGCGCCGGCGAGCATCGTGCTGATCGGCGGCGGGCCGGTCGGCGTCGAGCTCGCGCAGGGTCTCAACCGGCTCGGCGTGCGGGTCACGCTGCTGCAGCGCGGGCCGCGCATCCTCGCGCGCGAGGAGCCCGAGCTTGCGGCGCGACTCGTCGAGCGCCTTCGCCATGAGGGCGTCGAGGTCGTCACGAGCGTCGACGCCGACCGCGTGACCGTCGCCGCGGATGGTGCGAAGACGGTGGCGGCCGGCGAGCGATCGTGGTCTGCGGCGGAGATCCTCGTCGCGGCCGGACGGATGCCGAACGTCGAAGGCCTCGGGCTCGAGGAGGTCGGCGTGAAGGTCGGCGCTCGCGGCGTCGTCGTCGACGACGCGCTGCGTACGAGCGTGCGGTCGATCTACGCCGCCGGCGACGTCGCCGGTCGAGCGCTGTTCACGCACGCGGCGGGCTTCGAGGCGGCACGGGCGGTGCGCAACATGTTCTTCCCCGGCACGAGCCGCGGGTCCTATCTCGTCCCGTGGTGCACGTTCACCGACCCCGAGCTCGCGCGCGCCGGACCGACCGAGGCGCAGGCGCGCGCGCTGCACGGCGAGCGCGCGGTGCGCGTCTGGCGCCGCGATCTCGCGCGCTCCGATCGCGCCCATGCGGAGTCCGCGGCCGGCGATGGCGAGCTGCGGATCATCACCGCGAAGGGCCGGGTCGTCGGTGCCCACGTGCTGGCACCCGGCGCCGGCGAGCTGATCGGCGAGCTCGCGCTCGCGATCGAGCGCAAGCTCAAGCTGACCGACCTGGCGAGCGTCGTGCATGTCTACCCGACGATCGCGCTCGCGATCCAGCAGATCGCGGCCGAGGCGAGCTACGCGGCGGCCGAGCGCTACCGCTGGCTCGTGCGCTCGCGGGCGTAGCGGCCGCGGACGCGTCGTCGTGGCGCGTCCGCCCCGCCCAGGGGGTCAACGTGCCCTCGCTGCGCACGCCGGGCGCGCAACAGCCCGACGGGTGGCGCGTTCACCCCCGCTGTAAGGGGGCAAGGCGCCATCGTCGCTGCGGCGTGCGCTACAGGCCGGGCGGGTGGCGCGCGACGAAGCCGGCGGTGGGCCGCATCGTGCGCGTCCAGCGCGTGCCGCCGCCGCGCAGCGCCGACGTGTCGAAGCGCCACTCGCCGACGACCATGAACGCGTGGCCGGCGTTGGCGTAGACGGTGATCCACTTGCCCGGTCCGGGCTCGCCCCAGCTCATGAACGGCCCCGAGGCCATCGGCGACGTCACGAGGCCGGCGGCGGCGAGCGCGTAGCTGATCGAGCCCGAGCAGTCGTAGGCGCTGGCCTTGAAGCCGCCGTGGCCGCCGCCGTAGACGTAGGGCAGGCCGGCGATCGCGTTGCCGGCGGCCATCACGAGCCCGACCGCGGGCGGCGCGCCGGCCGGCGGCTGCGCGAGCCCGCCGGCGTTCGTCGGGATGCCCTGGCGGGCGCTGCGCGCGAGCCGCTCGCGCAGTGCGGCGAGCTGGCCCTGGACGGTGCGCAGCTCGGCGCGCCGGGAGCTCGACCGCGCCAGGCGCCGCTCGCGCTCGCGCAGCAGCGCGGTCTCGACGGCCTGCGCCGCGTCGCGCCGGCGCTCCAGGCGCGTGGCGATCGCCTGCTGGGTGCGCTGCATCTTCGCCAGCCTCGCGGTCTGCCGCGTGACCCGTTCGCGCGCCGTGCGAGCGATGTCCATGATCCTCGCGTTGCGCTCGGCGACGCGCTTGAGGAACTCGGCCTTCTCGAGCAGGTCGGTGAAGCCGTCGGCGTTGATGACGACGGAGATGATGTCGGGCGCGCCGGTGCGGTAGGCGGTCTGCAGGTTCGCCTCCAGCGCGCCGGTCGCCTCGCGCTGCAGGTTGACGAGGCGCGTCAGGCGGTTGCGCGCGCGCCTGAACTCGTCGCGCACCCGCTTGAGCTCGGCCTGCTGGGCGGAAGCGTCCGCCTGCAGCTTGCGCAGTCGCTGCTGGGCGCGCTCCAGGCCCTGCGTCGACGCGCGGATGCGGGCCGACTCGGCGGCGACGGCGGAGCGCAGGAACTCGGCGCGGTTGGACGCGGAGTCGATGCGGTTGTTGAGGTCCGCCCCCGCCGGCCCGGCGCTTGCGAGCAGGGCGGCGACGACCGCGGCGCAGGCAGCGAGACCGGACAGCAGAACGAGGCGGCGGAAGGACGTTCGCAAGCGGTCCGCGACGCTAGCAACGAGTCGTGGCCGGACCTTAAACCCCTGCAAACTGCAACGGAAGTTGCAGCTGCGCGGTGGCCCTCGGCGGCGCCTCGTGACAGGCGTGCTAGGTTGTGCCGATGATACCCCGTAGGGGTATGAAGCCTCAGTCCTCTGGCGAAGACAGGAGCGATCGCGATGCACACCGCCGTGTCCGCTGGGCCGCACGAGCACGAGCACGCGCTGCCGACGTCGGGCCGCGAGCTCAATGCCGTCGCGCTGAGCGCCACCCTGCACTGCCTGACCGGCTGCGCGATCGGCGAGGTGCTGGGCATGGTGATCGGAACCGCGCTGGGGTTCTCGAAGTGGGGCACCGTCGCGCTCGCCGTCGGGCTGGCGTTCCTGTTCGGCTACGCGCTGACGAGCCTGCCGCTGCTGCGCGCCGGCTTCGCGTTGAGCACGGTCATCCCGATCGCATTCGCCGTCGACACGCTCAGCATCACCGTCATGGAGACCGTCGACAACGCGATCATGCTCGCGATTCCGGGCGCGATGGACAGCGGCGTGACGTCATTGCTGTTCTGGGGCAGCCTCGCGTTCGCGCTGGCGGTCGCCGGAGCGGTCGCGCTGCCCGTCAACCGCTGGCTGATCAAGCGCGGGAAGGGCCACGCGGTCCTGCATGCCACCGGCGTCCACGGCGGGCCCTCGCCGCGAGTGGTCGGCGCGATCGCCCTCGTCGCCTTCGCGTTCGGCGCCGCCGTGCTCGGCGCCGAGCTGTTCGGATCCGGCGACGACGGTGGTCACGAGGGCGGCGGCCACGCGGCGCTGACGTACGCGATCCCGTCATGACCGGCGTCGCGCAGCCGGTCGACGAGGGCTGGGTCGCCGCGTCCTGCGACGGGCTCGACGGTGTCGCCATGCGTCGATGGCGTCCGGTGCGCGCCGGAGCCCGGTGGGTGACGGTCGCCGGCCCTCACGTTGAGTGCAACCTGGGTTGACAACGGAGCCAGCGTCAACTACGGTTGACGTCATGGCATTCGTTCCCACCGAAGAGGAAGCAATCCCGAGCGATCCGGCGGAGGGCTTCGCCGCGGTGCTCGCGCTGCGCCAGCTCGCCGACCGGCTCGAGGCCGGGCAGGTCGAGCGGGCCGTCGTCGACGGCTGGTCGTGGAGCGACATCGCGGCGGCGCTCGGCGTCAGCCGCCAGGCCGTGCACAAGAAGCACGCCAAGCGCCTGCGCGCGCGCGGCGTGCGATCGGAGCGCGGCCGTGTTTGAGCGCTTCACGCGCGAGGCGCGCCAGGTCGTGGTCGGCGCTCGGCGGGCCGCCCGGCGCCTGGGCGCCGAGCAGGTCGAGTCCGAGCATCTCCTGCTCGCGCTCGCCGAGAGCGACACGGCCGCGGCGCGCGCGCTGGTCGAGCTCGGCCTCGACGATCAGGTCATCGCCGAGGCGATCGAGGCCGACCTCGTCGCGATGCTCGACGTCGTCGGCGTGCCGGCGTCCGTCGTCGGCGCGGTACCCGCGCTGCCGCGCGCCGACCAGCCGGGGTACAGCGTGCACGCCAAGCAGGCGCTCGAGCACGCGCTGCGCGAAGCCGTCGCCCGCGGCGACCGCCGGCTCGGCGCCGAGCACATCCTGCTCGGCACGCTACGACCGCCGTCCCCGACGCTCGCTCGCCTGCTCGCCCGCCACGCGGTCGCGCCCGAGCGGCTCGCCGCGCTCGTCCAGGTCGAGGTCGCCGCCGGCCGGCGGTGAGCCCGCTGCGCTCTGCGTGCGCCGGCGACGTCCTGCCACGCCCCGCGGACCGTCAGGACAATGGTGCGAGCGCCGGGCCGCTGTCCGACGCGTGTTCGCTTGCGGGCTGAGAAGCGCGCAGCACCGCTTGAAACCCGTCACTGGTCGCGACGCACCATCGCAATCCGAACTGGATGCTGCCGACGGCGGTCTTCCATGTCGCATGTCGCGTGCGGTGCAAGACGTAGGCGATGGCCAGCGTCGAGGAGGCCGTGATGACCGCGCCGAGCACGGATGCTGCAGGGTTGGCGAAGAAGTCGGCGTGGTGGGCGACGGGGAGATAGACGAAAGCCACCAGCCAGCCGGCGGCCACCGCGGCGCGCGAGGCACCAAGGGAATGGTAGATATCGGACAAGCTGACGAACTCTCGTTTGAGCTCCTCGCCGTGGCCATGGGTATGCAGGAGGTCCAGAAGGCTGCGAAACACATCCCAGTTCTCAAACCAGTTCTCGCGGTAGATGGCTCGCAGCTCCGCGTTCGTAGGTCGGGAGCCGTCGGCAGACGCTGGATACCGCGATCTCATGGCCTCATGGTCCAGTTCAAGGAGCCGGAGCGCCCGTGCGAGCCCTGTGCTCGCTTGCCGATGACTCCTGTCGACATCCAGTCGAGCGTCCAACAAGGTCCGCAGTCGAGCCAAGACGTCGTCGTCGAGGCCTTTCAGCACCTCGGCTCCGCGATCGCGTGTGACGTACCGTCTCCGCACCAAGGGTGAGTACGACCAGTAGTAGACCTGGTAGATGACGAACCCCACCGGCACGCTTGCGGCGATGGCGGTCACGCTGGTGGTCACTCGCGTAAGCGCCTCGATCTCCGTGAGTGTGACGCCCCAGAGGACTCGAAAGGTGGCATACGTTGCCACCGCAAAGAGGACGGCCAGGCCGCCGGGCACGGTGTATCGGATGACCTGGCGAGCGGGATCCACGAGTGAAGTCAACCAGAACGGCAACCGTGCCGCATGGGCTGTGGTGAGACCGGCTGTCTCCTTGGAGCCGCTGAGCATCGCCCGCGCCGATCGGTGACTCGGCCGGGTGTGTCCTCAGACGTCACGCGGTCAGGTGGCCAGCCATCCTGCGTCGAGACCGGACGCCCGTCGCCGACGGCCGATCCGGCGACGATCGCCTGATGCGCTCGTCGCCGTGCTGGAGCGCCGTGCCAACAGCCATCCCGACCGCCGGTCGGATGATCCACGGGCCTTCGCTTTCGGTGGCGTCGGTGTTAGCCTGCAGTGGCATGTGCGTCGTGTGCATATACGCAGTTCGTCTTCGCCGCTGAGCGAGCGAAGCGATCCGTGGCGCGCCTGAGCGCGCGCCCTCGTTCGTGATCTCGTACTAGGGATCACGGGCCCCTTCGTTGCTTCGCTCGCGGTCGTCCGCCACCCCCGGGTGGCCCGCTGACCTCGCCGCCGTCCGGACCGACTCATCGCTCACCCGTCCGGGCGCGTCATCGCACCGAGACGAAGGAGCACCGCATGCCGGCCCGTACCGCACGCCGTTCCCGAGCCAACCCCTCGGGCATCCATCACCTGCATTGCACCCCTGTCCTGCGCGCGATCATGCGCTCGGCCGACCTGTGCCCGGCCGATCACGTCTTCGACCTCGGCGCGGGGCCGGGAACGCTGACCGCCGCGCTGGCCCGCACGGGCGCGACCGTCACGGCGGTCGAGCGCGACCCGCGCTTCGTGCACGACCTGCAGCGGCGCTTCGGTCGCTTCGGCCACGTGCGCGTCGTCGCGGCCGACCTGCGCAGCGTCCAGATCCCGCGCCGCGCGAAGGTCGTCGCCAACCTGCCGTTCGCGACGTCCGGGGCGCTCGTCGCCAAGCTCCTCGATCCTCCGGGGCGCCCTCGCGCCGGCATCGACCTGCTCGTCGAGCACGGCTTCGCGATCCGTCTCAGCGCCCGACTGCCGCGCAGCGCACGGGCGGCATGGTGGACCGCTCGCTACGACCTGCGGATCGTGCGCGTCGTGCCGCGCACGGCCTTCGCGCCCGCTCCCAACGTCAGTGCGGCGCTGCTGCGCATCCGGGCGCGCGAGCCGCTGCAGGCCGATGCCGAGCGTCGACTGCGCCAGCTGCTCGCCGCCGTCTACGACGCTCCGTCCAGGCGCGCCACGACGATCGCTCGCCGCTTCGCGGGGCGCAGGGCGGGACCCCTGATCCTGCGCGATGCCGGCGTCGATCCCAACGCCGCCGCCGCGCAGGTCGCTCCCCCGGTCTGGGCCGCGGTCGCGCGGGGACCGGATCGATGAGCAGCCGCGCCGCGCTCATGAGGGGCCGATTCCAGGATCCCGGCCAGGCAGCGCCGTGTACTGCTGCGCGTCATCGCCGCCGGGGCACGAGCTCAGCTGCGGTCGCGTGCCGGCAGCAGCCTGGCGAGGCGCAGGTTCTCGAGCGGATCGAGCACGGCGTGCTGGGCGCAGGCGGGCACGAGCGTGCCGGACTCCGGGTGCGCCATCGCGTACGAGCAGGCCTGCAGGCGCTCCTGCGTCGCGCGGATCGTCGGGTCGTCGCTGACCTCGCCGCGCTGCATGAGCTCCCAGGCGGGGCGCACGTCGCGCGCGTCCATGAAGGCGTGCATGACGTAGGTGATCGCTCGCGGACGCTCGCGACGCAGCGCGCGCACGCCGCCGATGCGACGCAGCAGCCGCGCCGCCCAGCGCGCGCCGCTGGGCAGCACCGCCGGATGGCGGGCGATCGCGCGCGCGACGCGCACCGCCCGCAGGCGCCGGCCGCCCGCCTCGAAGTCCATCCCCCCGAAGGCGACGATGAAGTCCGCCAGCGCGCGGGCGTCGCGGGGGTCGTCTTCGTCGAGCAGCGTCGCGTAGCGGTCGCCGACGGAGAGCCCGTGCGCGGTGCGGTTGCAGCGCACGTCGCCGACCTGCTCGGCGTTGTGGTGCAGCCGCGCGCCGGCGCCCCGCTCGATCCGCTGCCAGACCTCGTCGGTGCAGATGGCGCGGTACTCGTCCTTCCAGCGCGCCTCGTTGCCGATGTACGCCGCCGGCTGGAAGGAGAGCATCCGAAAGCCCATCCGGCGGCAGTCGCGCACGAGCTGCGGGATCTGGTCGATGTTGCGCGGCGTCACCGTCATGTTGTGCGCGAGGTAGTGCGTGATCCCGTGCTCGCGCTCCAACCGCTCGAACATCGCGCAGAAGCGGGCGCGGTGGTCGTTCAGCTCGGCCTCGTCGTGCACCCGCTCGATGCCGCGGCGGCCGAGCATCGTCGAGTCGAAGTGACCGGCGAAGGCGAGGTGCTCGAAGCGAGGCTTCCCGCTGACCGGGTCGAGCGCGAGCTGCTCGAGGTAGTCGTAGTCGAAGTCGCCGTGGGTCATCGACATCGGCTTGCGGCCGTGGCGGATCATCGCCCGCAGCGCGCGGGCGTGGTCGTCGGGGCCGAGCAGCGTGACCTCGCCGCCGATCAGCTGCGCGTGCTGGCCGGGGCCCCTCAGCTCACGCAGGAGCGCCATCTGGCGGTCGACCTCGCGCTCGGTGTGGTCGCCGTCGGTGCGCACGCGCTGCGCCTCCTTGGCGTGGTAGCAGGGCGTACATGCGAGGTTGCAGCGAGGAAAGACGCCGTGCGTTCCCTCGCAGCCGGTCATCCGCCTGCCGAGCATCTGGTTGGGCCGCTTGACGTGCGCGGGAAGCTCGGCCCAGCGTGCGGCGAGCGCGGCGCTGAGGTCGGGATGCTCGGGCCGCGTCGCGATCTCCAGCTCGCGCAGCCGGGTCATGAGGCCGCCCACGAGACGCACGCTAGCGCACGATCCGGTAGAGCCGGACGAGCCGCTCGGGCGAGACGCCGGCGACGTACAGCCAGCGGATCGCAAACCAGGCGAGCACCGTGCGCGGGATGCCGATCGCGCGCCAGCGCCGCGCGGACGTCGTCGCGGGACCGGGCAGGCAGCGCGTCGCCGTGCTGCGCTCCAGGCGTCGGACGAAGTCGTAGTCGTCCATGATCGCGATCTCGCGGTAGCCGCCGAGCGCGTCGAACGTCGTGCGGCGCACCCATACCGACGAGTCGCCGTAGTAGTAGCCGTGGCGGCGCTGGAAGCGGTAGACGGCGCCGAGGATGCGCTCGAACGCGCGGTCACCTTCGAACTGGAGGGCGAAGTTGCCGCCCCCGATGCCGGGCGTGCGCGCCGCGTCGGCGAGCGAGGCGTAGGCGTCGCGCGGCAGGCGACTGTCGGCATGCAGGAACAGCAGGACCTCGCCGCTCGCGTCGCGTGCGGCGGCGTTGAGCTGCGCTGCGCGACCGCCGCTCTGCTCGAGCACGCGGGCGCCCGCCGGATGCTCGCGGGCGAGCTGCCGCGTCGCGTCGCGCGAGCCACCGTCGGCGACGATCAGCTCCCAGCGACCGGGCAGCGCCGCGAGATCGTCGAGCAGCCGCGGCAGCTCGGCGGCCTCGTTCAGCGTCGGGACCAGGATCGAGACGAGCAGGGCGTCGCTCATACCGCGCAGCGAAACGCGTCGGGCAGCGAGCCGTCGGCCTGGCGCAGCGCGAGGAAGCGCTCGACGACGAGGCGCTTGGCGTCGGCGAGCGAGACCTCTCCGGCGGCGACGAGGAAGTCGGGGCTGGACTGCAGATCGCCGCCGACGGGGTGCCAGTGCGCGCCGTCGGCGGTGATCGTCAGCTCGGGAACCATGACGTCGTCGGAGACCTCGATCGCGCCGGTCGCCGGCGGCGCCCCGGCCGCGAAGCCGCGCGCGACGAGCGGGCGCACCGCGAAGTCGCCGCCGTCGATCCCGAGGTCGCCGAGCAGGCCGCGCAGCTGCTCGATCTCGCCGCCGTTGTCGGGCGTCTGCGTCAGCGCCACGCGCAGCGGCAGGCCGAGCCCGGCCGCGAAGCGCAGCCCGTCGAGCGCCCGACGCCACGACCCCGCGCCGCGCCAGCGGTCGTGGGTGTCCGCGCAGGCGCCGTCGATCGAGGACTGCAGCGTCAGGCCGGGGCGGCCCGCGAGGCGGGCGAGCTGCTCGCGCCGGCGCCCCGTGAAGAGCATCGCGTTCGTCAGCACGACCGTCGGCAGCCGCTCGCAGGCGTACTCGAGCAGCGCGAAGATCTGCGGATGCACGAACGGCTCGCCGCCGGTGACGTAGAGCTCGGCGAAGCCCTCCGCGACGGCCTCGTCGACGAGCGCCCGGAAGCGCTGCGGCGACAGCTCCCGCGGCCGCGCTCGCGGCGAGCTCGCCACGACGCAGTAGTCGCAGGCCAGGTTGCAGTGGAAGTTCGAGTAGACCCACAGGCGCGGTGGGAAGAGCTCGGTCCCGAACAGCGAGACGACCGGCCGCTCGTCCCTCGCGGGCGTGGGCGATCGCTCGTCGACGCCGGGCGCTGGCGACCGTCCGTTCCTCTCGGGCACGGACCATCGTCCGTCCTCGTCCGCCACGACCGCTCGCCCGTCTCCCTCGGCAGCGGAGGACGACGAACCCGCCCAGCCGGCGCCCTCGGCACCGGCGCCGAACCCTGCCGGCAGCGGCAGCGCGTCGCGGTAGACGTGAAAGCGACCCCGCGCCCGCTCGCGCGCAGGCACGACCTCCAGGCACGTCGTCCACCAGCCGGTCTCGACCGTCTCGACGAACGGCTCGGGCAGCCCGGCGCGCCGCATCGACGCCGCCTGCGCGCGCCAGTCGTAGGCCAGCGGCACGAGCTCGACGCGCTCGACGATCCCATCGGAGAGATCGATCACCGCGTACCAGACGTCGGTCCGGCCGTCGTTGCCCGGCCGCCCGATCGCGCCGACGTTGACGATCCGCACGCCGGCGACCGAGCGTTCCCAGGCGATCCCGGTGTGCGTGCACAGCAGCAGCTGCGCGCCGCTGGCGCGGGCGCGCGTCGCCAGCTCGTCGTCGGACAGCGACTCCCACAGGAAGTCGTTGATCGCCAGCGGCGAGCCGTGGACCATGTGCACGTCGACCCCGCCGAGCTCGGCGCGCAGGTCGCCCGGCAGCGCCGCCATCCAGGCCGCGAAGCGCGGCGAGGTGTGCGCGCGGGTGTAGTCGTACATCAGCTGGGCGTAGTGGTTGTCGCGCTCGTCGGCGTAGCCGCATCCGCAGTCGTCGTCGCCGCGACCGATCGCGACGTCGTAGTTGCCCGCGATCGTCGTGACGCCGTGCTCGAGCAGCAGCGGCCAGACGGCGTCGCACTCGGCGCCGAACCCGCCGAGATCGCCGAGGCAGTACAGCTCGTCGCAGCCGCGCGCACGCGCGTCGTCCAGCAGCGCGCGCAGTGCGTACGGATTGGCGTACACGCCGCCGAATGCGGCGATCCTCGTCATGCTCTGAGTATCGTGCGTTCGCGGGTCCTGCCGAGATCATCACGAGGAGCCCCATGACGCGCATCGCCATCCTGGGAGCGGGCCCGATCGGCCTCGAGGCCGCGCTGGCGGCGGCCACGCGCGGCGACGACTTCGTGGTCTTCGAGGCCGCGCCGACCGTCGGCTGGCACCTGCGCCGCTGGGGCCACGTGCGGACGTTCACGCCCTGGGGCATGAACGTGTCCCCGCGGATGCGCGCCGCGCTGCCGTCGGCGCCGAGCGGAGCGGGGCTGCCGACCGGCGCGCAGCTCGCCGCCGACCTGCTCGAGCCGGTCGCCGCGCTGGCGCAGCTGCGCGACCGCATCCGGCTGACCACGCGCGTGCTCGCCGTCGGCCGCGAAGGACTGCTCAAGCACGAGGCGATCGGCGACGGGCGGCGCGCCGAGCGACCGTTCCGGCTGCTGATCCGCCGGCCCGACGGCAGCGAGGCGATCGCCCACGCCGACGTCGTGATCGACGCGACCGGCACGTACGGCATCCCCAACCGGCTCGGCGACGGCGGCATCGACGCGGTCAACGAGCGTGCCTTCGAGGATCGCATCGAGCGCTTCCTGCCGGCGTTCGAGGAGCAGGCCGGCGCGTGGGCGGGCCGGACGATCCTGCTCACCGGAGCCGGTCACTCCGCGCAGACCGCCGCTCGCCAGCTCGCCGACTTCGCGCGCGACGCGCCCGGCACGCGCGTCGTCTGGGCGACGCGCAGCGCGGTGCCGGGCTGGGGCGTCGTCGAGGACGACCCGCTGCCCGAGCGCGCGCAGCTCAGCCGTGCCGCGGCGCAGCTCGCAGCCGGCGCGAGCGACGCGCTCCAGCTGCGCGCCGGCTTCGTCACCGAGGCCCTGCACGCGAGCGGCGACCGCGTCGCGGTCACGCTGCGCAACGGGCGCCGCGAGCAGGTCGAGGTCGACCGCATCCTCGCGCTCAACGGCGGCGTCGGCGACCACGCGCTCTACCGCCAGCTGCAGGTGCACGAGTGCTACGCCACCTCCGGCCCGATGAACCTCGCCGCCGCGCTACTCGGCGAGACGGGCGGCGACTGCCTGGCGATCGCGTCGCACGGACCCGAGACGCTGCGCACGCCCGAGCCGGGCTTCTTCATCCTCGGCGCGAAGTCCTACGGGCGCAACAGCCAGTTCCTGCTGCAGGTCGGCTGGCGTCAGGTCGACGACGTCTTCGGGACGCTGCTCTGACGCTGACCGACGGCGAGCTGTGGGCGCGCGAGCAGCTCGCGATCCTGCGCGAGGCACGCTTCGCGCCGCGCGCCGCGGTGCGTTTCCTCGTCGCCAGCCAGCGGCGCGCGAACGAGCAGCGCGCGGTGCGGCCGGCGACCGCGCGGCGTACGCGCCACGTGATCGCCGCGGGCGCCGCCGCGTGGCTCGCGCTCGCGCTCGCCGGACGTGAGCCCTATCGTCGCCGCCTCGGCTCGTTCGTCGCCTGGTGGACGCTCACGTACGCCATGCTCGACTGGCACGTCGGGATGTTCGAGACCGAGGACGGCCAGCCGCGCAACCTCTCGGCCGCCGACGCCTGCACGCTCGCGCGCGTCTGGCTCGTCCCGGCGGTCGCCGACACGCCGGCGCCGTGGATCTGCGTGCTGGCTCTCGCCAGCGACGGGCTCGACGGACGGCTGGCCCGCGCGACCGCGCCGACGCGGATCGGACGCGACCTCGAAGGCCTCGCCGACGCCGCGTTCGCCGCGGCGGCGCTGTGCGGCGCGCGCCGCCGCGGCTGGCTCGGGCGTGGGGCGGCGCATGCCGAGCTCACCCGGATCACGGTCGGCATCGGCTATGCGCTGCTCGTCTGGTTTGGCTCGGCGCGGGCGCCCGACCCGCGCGTGCTGCGCGCCGCG
>JAUYGN010000115.1 GCA_030690545.1 Solirubrobacteraceae bacterium | reverse complement strand
CTCGCGGGCGCGCCGCACGGCGGCGCGGCCGGCGTCCTGCGCGACGCGCTCGACGCGGCGATCGACAGCCTGGTCGCAAGCGGCGGCGGCCCGGCCTGGGACGAGACCGCCTTCGACGCGCTGCGTGCGCATGTCGGCGCTGGGCTGGCCACGACGACGACGGCGATCGTCGCCGACGTGGTCGCGGTGCTCGACGCGGCGGCGCAGCTGCGCGCGCGCTCCGACGCGCTGCCGGCCGACCCGGCGCTGCAGCCCGCGCGGCTCGACGTCGCCGGCCAGCTCGGCGGCCTCGTGCATCCGGGCTTCGTCGCGGCGACCGGCGCCGAGCGCCTGGCCGACGTCGTGCGCTACCTGCGCGCCGCGATCCGCCGGCTCGATCGCCTGCCCGACGCGGTCGCCGCCGACCGCGACCGGATGAACGCGATCGGTGCGCTCGAGGCCGAGTACCGGGCACGGGGCGGGCGCCCCGCGTTCCCCGCCGTGCACTGGATGCTGCAGGAGCTGCGCGTCGCGCAGTTCGCCCAGGGCCTGGGCACGCGCGGACCGGCGTCCGCGAAGCAGATCCGCCGCGCGCTGGCCGCGGCCCGGCTCGTCGCGTAGCGTTCAGCGGGCATGGCCTGCCTGTCGCTCGTCCTCGCGCTGATCTCGCCCCGCCTGGCGCTCGTCGCGATCTGGCTGCTGACCGACGTCCTCGGGCGGGCGTTCGACAGCTGGCTGCTGCCGGTGATCGGCTTCTTCCTGCTGCCGTGGACGACGCTTGCGTACGCCGTGATGTGGACCGTCGGCACGCGCGAGGTGACGGGCTTCGAGTGGTTCGTCGTCATCCTCGCCTTCCTCGCCGATCTCGGCGTGTACGGCGGGTCAGCGCGCGGCCGGCGTTGAGCGGCGCCGGCTGAGTCGCTACGTCGTGGGGTCCGCCTCGCAGACGCTATGGCCGCAGGCGCACGCATGCGGCTCGTGGCCTTCGGCGCCGCCGTGGCGCGCGCAGTAGTCCGAGCAGTAGCCATCCTCGCGCGGGGCGCAGTTGCACCCGTCGTGACCGCAGGTGTCGTCAGCCATCGAATGCCTCCCTGGAGTCTCGCCGGACGGTGCGATCGGTCGGTGCCGGGCGCCGCTCACGGCCTTGGTCAAGCATCTGCCCGCCAGGCCTCAAGTCCATGCGAGGAGCCGCCGATAGGTGCCTCGAAGCACCTCTCCTCCCACGCCGCCATCACGGGCCGTGTCGAGTTTCTGTCGGCATGCAGCGCGAACTCGACACGGCTCTCGGGCGCGGACGGGGGCGTTGACCGGCGCACCTGTTCCGGCCGCTACGCCGTGGGGTCGAGCGTGACCTTGCCGGTCGTGCGGCGCTCGGCGAGGTCGGCCTGTGCCTGGCCGGCCTGCGCGAGCGGGTAGGCGGAGCCGGTGACGACGCGCAGCTCTTCGCGCGCGACGCGCGCGAAGAGATCGGCGAGCGCCTCGTCGATCATCGCCGGACGATCGAGGCAGTGCGCGAACCAGAAGCCGACGACGGCGCGCGAGCCGCGCATCAGCGAGCCGCTGCGAATCGTGTTGCTCTCGCCCGAGGCGATGCCGTAGGTCACGAGCCGGCCGAACGGCGCGAGCGCCGCCAGCGAGGCGTCGAAGACCGCCCCGCCGGCCATCTCGAAGACGATGTCGACCGGCTCGCCGAGGTTGGCCTCGATCAACCGCTCGGTCAGGCCCTCGGCGGCGCCGTCGACCGCCGCGTCGGCACCCAGCGACAGCGCCAGCGCGCGCTTGGCGTCCGTCGAGGCGGTCGCGATCACGCGACCCGCCCCGCACGCGCGCCCGAGCTGCACCGCCAGCGACCCGACCCCGCCGGCCGCGGCGTGCACGACGACGCTCTCGCCGCGCTGCACGCGCCCGCAGGTGCGGTACAGGTGCCACGCCGTCAGTCCCTGCAGCACGAGCGCCAGCGCCGTCTCGTCGTCGACCCCGTCGGGGATCGGGAACGTCAGCGCTCCCGGCGCGGTCGCGTACTCCGCGTAGCCGCCCGAGCCGCACAGCGCGACGACGCGCTCGCCGGTGTCCTCGCGCACGCCGGCGACCTCCGAGCCGGGTACGAGCGGAAGCGCGTCCTTGGCGAGGTAGGAGTTCGTGCGGCGATGCGTGTCGGCGAAGTTCAGTCCGGCGCGCGCGACCTTGACGAGCACCTCGCCGTCGTCCGGCACGGGGACCGCGAGCTCGACGAGCTCGAGCACCTCGGGCCCGCCGTACTGCGACATCTGGATCGCGCGCATCCCGCGTGACGATACGAGACGCGCGGTACCCCGACGCGCGGCGGGCGGAGCCTGTGCTTCAGCGACGCGTCGGGGCGCGCGGGACGGTGAAGCTGCGCCTCGTCGACACGATCGCCCGGCCTCCCTGGCGCAGCGTGATCGTCGCCCTGTAGCGGCCGCCGAGCAGCCGGCCCGAGCGCAGGTTGACGTCGACCGTCGCGCCCGGCAGGATCCGCGCTGGCGCGATCGTCGTGCGGACCGTGCCCGTCCCGCCGACGATGCGCACCGATCCCGTCACCGGCATCACGGTGTTGCCGGCGTTGCGCAGCGCCACCACGGTGCGCCTGCCGTTCGAGCGGACCTGTCCGGACCGGACCCTGAGCACCCGCCTGGCGGCCGGCGGGTTGAGCCGTACGCCGGCGATCAGGCGATAGCGGGGGCGGATCGCCCGCCGTGCCGCCGGCGGCGTGCCGATGACCTCGAGGCTGCCGTACAGCGAGTAGCGCGGGGGAGTGCGCAGCAGCCTGACGCTCACCGTGCGGCGCTGCCCGGCGGGCAGCGTGAAGGTGGCGGGGCTGACGCGCAGCTGGCGCGCGAGCGTGCGGCGCGTGTCGGGCGCCACGACGCCGCTGCGCGGCTGGCGCCACGGTCGCGCGCGCACCGTGACGCGCATCGAGCTCGATGTCGTGTTCCTGACCGTGACGGCGCCGACCGGCCCGGTCCTCGCGACCCGCTCGAGCAAGGCGGGATTGATCGACAGGCCGCCGGGCGCGGCCGCGCTCGCCGTGGCGATCGGCGCGACGGCTGCCAGGACGGCTGCGACCGCTGCGATGAAGGTTGGGACGGCTCTCGGGACATGTCCTCGCATCGGCTCTCCTCGTCGTCTACGGGGTCTGGGGGGCGGCCGTGATCTCGAGCAGCGCGCCGGTCGTCGTGCCGGCCGGGGTCGCGCGCGTGCGCAGCAGGACGCGTGCGCCGGTCACCGCGCCGTCCCACCGGCTCAGCGCGAGCGCCGCCGGCGTGAGCGGTCGCGGCGGCCTGCCGCCGACGCCGACCTGCAACGCGGTGCCCGGGGTTGCGCCCGGCGCGCCGGCGAGCAGCTGCACGCCGTTGATCGTCGCCGTCACCCGCGCGGCGAGCAGGTTCGGTCCGCCGCGATGCAGCGACAGCTCGAGCACGCTCGGGACCTCGCCGCTGATCGCCGTCCCATCGCCGGGATCGGCGGTGCCGTCCTGCGCGCCGGTCGCCGGGGCGAGCGCGACGCCGACCGCCAGCGCGCCCAGCAGCACGAGCGATGCGATGCCGCGGGCGGTCATCGCCGCGTCCGCGCCTTCGTCCTCGGTGCGGCCTTCGCGACGATCACGGCGATCCGCACGCGGCTCGTCGTGCCGTCCGCCGAGGCATGGCGGAACTCCAGCGTGCGCGAGCTGCGGTAGGAGTCGATGAGCGTCAGTTGGCCGGTGCGCCGCGTGACGATGCCGGCCTTGCCCACCACGAATCGTCCGCCCGGTCCGAGCCGGTGGACGGTCTGCACCACGACGCCGGTCGGCGCGCTGCGGCGGCCTGCTCGGACCTCGCAGGTCAGCCGTCCGCGGAAGCGGTAGCGCGCGCCGTGGCGCAGCACGGGAACGCCGGCTCTGGTGACGCGCAGCGGCCGCTGGTCGAGGGTCATCGAGAGACGCGGCGCGGCGCAGCTCGGCTCGGCTCCCCGCGCCGGCGTTGGCGTCGGCTGGCCGGCAACCGGTGCGGTCCCGTCGCCGACCTGCAGCGAGACCGACGGCGTGCGGATCGGTGGGGAACCGGCGACGTCCAGCGGCGCGTCGAAGATCAGCGCCGCGTTGCCGACCGCGTCGGCGATCCGCACCTGCAGGTGATGGCGTCCGATGGCGAACGGCTGGAGATCGACGATCAGGGGCACGCCTGTGACCGCTGCCGGACAGGCGCCAGCGGCGGGCGGATCCGGCGCGGACGGGTCGCCGCACGACTCCGCGCCCAGGCGGACGTGACCGGCGAGCACGCCGTCGACCGTGGCCGTGGCGCTCGCCAGCCCGGGCCCGGCGTCGCTGGCGCTGATGACGAGCTGCAGCGCGCCGCGGGCCGGGCTCGTGAAGCCGCCGACCGAGCCGCGCAGCGTCTCGGACTGGGCGTGCGCAGCGCCCGCCGGAATGGCGAGCGCTGCGCAGCAGATCACGCAGACGCGCGCGATCCGCCTGCTGAGGACGCGTCGGTTCACGGGGTCGTCGCGGACACCGTGAACGTGAGCGTCTTGCCGTAGGTACCGGTCGTCAGCGGCTCGCTCGCCGAGATCGACTGCCTCAGGCCGATCGTGACCTCGTCCTCGGAGGTCGCCGACGCATAGCTCAGCAGCGTCGCCGGCGTTCCCGAGATCGTCGAGTACGCGCCCGCCGGCGTCGCCGTGTTGCCGGCGCGCGCCTCCAGCGGCGAGGCGAGCTTGGCCGCGCCGTTCGTCAGGAAGCCCGCGTCGGCTCCCAGATCGGCGACGCTCAGCGTCGCCGGACCGCTCGACGTGACGGTCGCTCCGATCGTCGTCGCGTAGTCCTGGGCGACGCCGGGCAGGAACGTGCCGAGGCTGGCTGTGGCCTGGCCCAGCGTCAGGCTCAGCGCCTCGTCGACGGTGCCGGTGACGGGGAGCGTCTGGCTGACGTGCTCGGGCGGATCGGGGTCCGGGTCCGAGCCGGCTGTCTTGAACGTGACGTCGAACGTGTTCAGCGGGCGGTCGGCGAAGAAGGGGCGAATCGCGTCGAAGATCGCGTCCGAGTGCAGCCCGCCCGTCGCCGTCGCGCCGCCCAGGCCGGCCATCGTGATCGAGCCGTCGGGGTTCGTGGTGGTGGTGCCCGTGGAGGGGATCAGCGTGAGCACCCGCTGGCCGGCGGGGATCGCGGCCGTGGGATCCTCCGAGCCCATCGCCGGCGAGACCTCGCCGCCGCCCCCGGCGACGATCCCGATCGAGACGACGTTTCCTCCCGCGGCATTGAGGTCCATCCGGGGATCGATCACCTTGAGGAACGTCGACGAGTGCGCGGTGAAGGTCAGCGTGCCGGTGAAGGCCAGCGACGAGCTTGGGACGGCGGGGTTGAAGGTGCCGATCGTGCTGGCGCCCGGGAACGTGAAGGGATAGGACACGCCCGCTCCGGGTGCCGGCGTGCTCGTGCTCGTGATCGGGCCACCGGTGGCTCCCGCTCCCGAGACGGTGACGTCGCCCGCGCCGATCGACGTGGCGTACCCCGCGAGCGAGAAGGCTCCGCCGCCGGCGGGCGTCGTGTGCGGGACGTTCCATGTCAGCGTGGCGGACTCGACGTCGGCCGCCAGCGCGTTCGCCGCGCCGCCGAGCGTCGTCGCGGCGGCGACGAGCGCGACCAGCGCGCTCACGCGTCGCCGTCGCCGCGCTGAATCGATCCTGCGTTCGTCGGCACTGCTGGCGTCGAGCGGATCCGACCCCAGGATCCCTCCCTGCTTGGTAGTCCTCATTGCGGTGCGTCCTCTCTGTCCCCGCCCTGGCAGCCGTCAAAGGCTCCTCCCTTCCATCTAAAGGTACCCTTGACGAACTGTGTTAGGTTGCCCTTATATGGGGACCCTAACAAGTCGGCCAAGAATCCGGCCCATCCCGTCGCGATGGGCCCTGCTGCGCGTGTGCGGCGTGGCGGCCGTCCTCGCCGTCACGGTTCCCGCCGCGGCGGGGACGGCCGGCGCGTCGGCCGCCGCGGTCGCGTCCGGCTCGCTGAGCTGGACGCACTTCAACCACCGCACGGGAACGGGCCAGCCGGCCATCAGCAACTGCCCGGCGGGCCTGAACTGCACGCGGACGTTCCTCGGCTACACGACCGGCATCGGCGCCAACCCGCCGCCGCCGGGCGCCAGCAACGGGGCCGCTCCGAGCGCGCCGGCGAGCGGACCGGTCGTCACTCCGGCGAGCGCGTTCTCCGCCAACGTCGCCGGTCCGGCGGCCTACACGTGGGTCTTCCCGACGCCGGCGACCGGTGCCGGGACGTTCGATCCCGCGACCCGGTCCGCCGACGCCGAGTTTCGCGGCACGCTGACGTTCTACGCCCACGGGACGACGTTCTTCACGCTGACCAACCCGCGGATCGTGCTCAACGGCGGCACGCCCGACGGGACCGACGGCCAGCTCTTCGCCAGCGGTCAGAACACCGGCGAGATGGGCGGCACGGACCCGCCGCCGAGCTATGACCGCAGCGCGCACGTGCACGACCTCGACCTGCGCGGCGCGACGACGACGACGAACGCCGACGGCTCGATGACGATCGCGGGGATCGTTCCCAACCTCAACCTCGCGGCGTTCGCGGGGCTGGCCGGGTTCGGCCAGGGCAGCGACCGCGCCCCGAACGCGCAGGGATCGTTCGCGGTCACGCTGAGCTCGACGGCGACGGCGCCGCCGGTCGGCGGCGGCACCGGAGGCGGAAGCGCCGGCGCACCCTCCGCCGGCGGGTCCGGGTCCGGCGGCAACGCGTCGATCGGCGGCAACGCCGCGATCGCGCTGCAGGGCGTCGCGCTGCGCGGCCTGCGATCGCGCGGGGTCCGGGTCGCGGGCTCGGGCGGTGCGAGGGTCAGCGTGCGCAGCCTCGGGCTGCCGGTCTCCCGCGGAACGGTCGCCGGCTGGGCATCGCTGCGGCACTCCGGCGACCTCACGCTGCGGGCCGGTCGCCGGTCGGTCCGCCTGCGGGCGTTCCGCACGACGCTGCGATCGCGCAGCGTGTTCATCAGCGCGGCGATCGGCAAGCGGCGCGTGACCGTGTTCGCGTCGCGTCCGCGGCCCGGTGCGGTGCGGGCGGTCGCGGCCGCCGAGTCGATCGGCCTGCGGACGACGCCGGTCACGCTGACCGCGGCGGGCGCGCGGGCGATCCGCCGCGCGCTCGGTCTGCGCAGCCTCGCCGGCGGCAAGCTCGGCATGCTGACGATCAGCGCGCGGCCCGGCGGCGGCGCCGCGACGACGAGCCCGCTCGCGCGCCCGGCCGGCGCGGTCGACCTCGCGTCGGCCAGGATCACCTGGAACGTCCGCGAGTCGTTCGTCCGCTACATCGGGACCGGCGAGGGCACGAGCGTCGGCGCGGGCGCGACCGCCGACCCGCCGGTCGTGATCCCGCCGACCGACGTCCCGCTCTCGTACGCGTTCCACTACCCGTTCGCGTCCGGCTGGCGCGACGCGTCGTCGAGCAGGGCGCTCGTCAGGGGCACCGGCGCGGTGACGTTCGGCTTCGCCGAGCGCGGCATCAGGATCATCGCCGCCGATCCCGAGGTCGTGCTCGACGGCAGGCGCTCGCGCGCGTCGTTCGTCCTGCGCGGATCGGCCGGCGACAGGCTCACCGGCAGGCGCGTCGTGCTGATGAACCTCGACCCCGCGAAGGCCGCGGCGACGACGACGAGCCCGGACGGCAGGACGATCACCTACGACCGCATCCCCGCGACGATCCCGCAGGGCACCCAGACCTCGGTCTTCGCCGGCTTCTACGTCCCGGGCGAGGCGTTCGGCTCGATCTCGATCTCGCTGACGCGGCGATGAGGGCGCGCCGCGACAGAGCGCTGCGGGTCGCCGTCGCGACGGTCGTCGCGCTCGCGCTCGGTGCGGGCTCGGCGTCGTCGGCCGCGGCCGACGAGCGGATCGTCGCGCTGACGCCGTTCACCGCGAACACGCTCGCGCAGCTCGGCATCGTGCCGGTCGGCATCGGGCAGACGCTCGGTGGCCGGGATCGGCTCGCGCCGGCGCTGCGCGGGGTCCGGCAGCTGCCGCTGTCGCATCCCAACGGACCGAACCTCGAGCAGCTCGCTGCGCTCAACGCGCAGCTCGTCTTCTCCTCGCCGACCTGGCAGCGCGGGCACGCGGGCATGCGCCGGCTCGGCATGCGGGTCGTCGAGAGCGAGCCGCGCAGCGTCAGCGCGATGATCACCGCGACGCGCAACATCGGCCGCATCGTCGGTCGCGAGGCGCAGGCCCGACAGCGGGCGGCCGCCGCCCAGCGTCGCATCGCCGCCGCCACGCGGGGCATCCCGCGCAAGAAGCCCAGAGTGCTCCTCCTGCTCGGCGTCGGTCGCACGCCGTACGCGTTCCTCGAGAACAGCTGGGGCGGCGACGTCCTGCGACGCGCCGGCGCGCGCCTGCTGACCGGTGGCCTGAAGGCCAACGGCGGGCTGGCGCGGATCTCCAACGAGACGGTCGTCAAGCGCAACCCGGACATCATCATCGCGGTGCCGCACGCGACTCCGGAGAACGTGCCGGCGCTGGCCCGCTACCTGCGCACGAATCCGGCCTGGCGGCGCACGAGCGCGGCGCGCAACAAGCGCGTCTACGTCTCGCAGGACAACTCGCTGCTGCAGGCCGGGACGGACGTCGAGCGCACGATCCGCCAGGTGCGCACGCGCTACCTGCGCAACGGCTAGCAGCGGCTGCGCTGGCGGGCGACATGATCCTGCGGCGGTCGCTCGTCGTCGCGGTTGCCGCGACAGCTCTCGTCAGCGCGACGATCGCGTCGCTGACGCTCGGCGCCGTCGACGTCCCGGTGCGCGATGTGATCGATGCCCTGCGCGGCGACGCCGAGCCGGGGCCGCTGCGCGAGATCGTCCTCGAGCTGCGCCTGCCGCGGACGTTCTCGGCGATCATCGTCGGCGCCGGGCTGGCGGTCGCCGGGGCGCTGCTGCAGGGCGCGCTCGCCAACCCGCTGGCGTCGCCCGACGTGATCGGCGTGACCGGCGGCGCGGGCTTCGGCGCGGCGCTGATCCTGCTCGTCTTCCCGAACTCGATCGCGCTGCTGCCGGTCGGCGCGCTCGCGTTCGGCCTCGTCGCCGCGACGCTCGTCTTCGCGATCGCGCTGGCGGGCCCGAACCCGGGCGGGATCGGGCGCCTGATCCTTGCCGGGATCGCCGTCAGCGCGCTGTTCGGCGCCGCCACGACGTCGCTGCTGACCGCCTACCCCGAGCGCGTGCAGTCGGCGATCTTCTTCCTCGCCGGCGGCCTGACCTCCAACGGCTGGACCGAGGTCGAGGTCGTCTGGCCGTACTTCACGGCCGGCTTCGTGCTCGCCGTGCTGCTGATCAGGCCGCTCGACCGCCTTGCGCTCGGCGACGACGTCGCCCAGTCGCTCGGCACCCACCCGCGGACGATCAGGCTCGGCGCCGGCATGGCGGCGGCGCTGCTCGCTGCCGCCGCGGCGTCGATCGCCGGGCTGCTCGGCTTCCTCGGGCTCGTCATCCCGCACGTCGTGCGGCTTGCCGGCGGAACCTCCCGGCATGGCTACGTCGTGCCGGTGTCGGCGCTCAGCGGTGCGGCGCTGCTGCTCGCGGGCGACACGCTCGCACGCACGATCAAGGCGCCGATCGAGCTGCCCGTCGGGCCGCTGATGGTCGCGCTCGGCGTCCCGCTGTTCCTCTTCCTGCTGCGGCGGGCCGTCTGATGGAGGTCGCGACCCAGCCGCTGCTCGAGGTCGAGGACCTGTGCGTCGTGATCGGCCGGACGCCGATCCTGCACGGTGCCGAGCTGACGCTCGAGGCCGGGCAGCTCGTCGCGGTCGTCGGACCGAACGGCGCCGGCAAGTCGACGCTCGTGCGCGCCGCGGCCGGGCTGCAGCGCAGGTCGTCGGGGACCGTGCGCTGGAGCGGCAGCGACGTGCGCAAGCTGCGCCGCCGCCAGCTCGCGCGGATGCGCGCGTTCGTGCCGCAGCGCGGCCGCGTCCCCGACGGGATCTCCGTGCGCGACGCCGTGCTCGTGGGGCGCTCGCCACACGTCGCCGCGCTCGCGCGGCCGACGCGCGCCGATCACGCGGCGGTCGAGCAGGCGATCGAGCGCAGCGGCGTGGCGGCGTTCGCCGAGCGCCGCCTGCCGACGCTGTCGGGCGGCGAGCTGCAGCGCGTCCAGATCGCCGTCGCGCTCGCCCAGCAGGCGCCGGTGCTGATGGCCGACGAGCCGACGGCGCATCTCGACCTCGGCGCGACCGTCGTGATCGCCCGCCTGCTGCGCGGCCTCGCCGACGACGGGCTCGGGGTCGTGCTCGTCGCGCACGATCTCGCGCTCGCGGCCGCGATCGCCGACCGCGTCGTCGTCGTCTCGCGAGGACGGACGGTCGCGGCGGGGCGCGCCGAGGAGGTCCTGCACGGGGAGCGCCTGGCCGAGGTGTGGGCCGTCGACGCCGAGCTGCGTCGCGACAGCGACGGCCGCGCCGGGCTCAGCGTCGCTTGGCTACAGAAGTAGCAAGCATTAGGGTTCCCTAATTATGGTGTATTCCACGTTCGTCGACTCAGGAGGTCGGTGCCCAGATGGCCGCGTCTCGTAGGTTCCCCACCGATCACATCGCGCCCGGCGAGCTGATGCCGGACTCGCCGCCTCCGCTGACGTCCGCCGACCCCGTCCGGCGCCTGAGCGCCGCCGAGGAGGCGCGCACGCTCGTCGCGAACTCGACCGTCGCGACGCTCGCGACGCTCAGCGGCGACGGCCATCCGTGGGGCTCGCTCGTGACCTACGGCGCGCTGCGCGACGGCTCGCCGGTGCTCTGCGTCTCGGTGCTCGCCGAGCATGGCCGCAACCTGCTCGACGATCCCCGCGCGAGCCTCGTGATCACGACGGCCGACACGCCGGAGGACCCGCTCGCCGCCGGTCGCGTGACGCTCGCCGGGCGCGCCACGCAGCCGACCGGAGATCTCGAGCACGAGGCGCGCGACGCGCACGTCAAGGCGCACCCCGCGGCGGCCGTCTACGCCGGGTTCGGCGACTTCTCGATCTGGGTGCTCGAGGTGCAGCGCGTGCGCTGGGTCGGCGGCTACGGCCGGATGGACTCCGCCGACGCCGCCGCCTACCGCGGCGCCGAGGCCGATCCGGTCGCGCCGCAGGCCGCCTATGCGATCGCGCATCTCAATGCCGATCACGCCGACGCGCTGCTCGTCATGGGCCAGGAGCTCGGCGGCTACCCGGACGCGACGCGGGCCCGCTGCACCGCCGCCGACCGCTACGGCCTCGACCTCAGGCTCGACACCCCGCGCGGGCGGTCGTCCGCCCGCGTCGGATTCGCCGAGACCGTCACCGCGCCCGACGGGCTGCGCTCGGCGACGGTCGAGCTCGCCCGCCGCGCTCGCGCTGCCGCCGGCGAGGCAGCGGCCGGGTAGCGGCCACCGCATCGCGCGCGTCTCCGCTGGGCACCATACTTCGCGCGCCCGGCGGCTCGCATGCCTTGTCGGGAACGTCCGCCCCCGACGAATGGAATATGCCGAGCCTATGAGTGTCACTGTCGTTGGATCCATCGCGTTCGATGCCGTGCAGACCCCGCACGGCGGTCGCGAGCGCATGCTCGGCGGCGCCGCCGTGCATTTCTCGCTCGCCGCCTCGTTCTTCGACGAGGTGCGCGTCGTCGGCCCCGTCGGCGACGACTTCGGCGAGCCGGAGTACGCCGTCCTGCACGGCCGCGACGTCAACACCGACGACATCGAGCACGTCGCCGGCGGCAAGACCTTCTTCTGGAAGGGCGTCTACCACGAGAACATGAACTCGCGCGACACGCTGGAGACCGACCTCAACGTCTTCGAGCACTTCGATCCCAAGCTCTCGCAGGCCTCGAAGGACTGCGACGTGCTGTTCCTCGCGAACATCTTCCCGGCGCTGCAGCTCAACGTCCGCAAGCAGTGCGAGCAGGCGCGGTTCGTCGCGCTGGACTCGATGGACCTGTGGGTCAACATCGCCAGGGAGGCGCTCGTCGCCGCGATCTCGGCGGTCGACTGCGTGATCCTCAACGACTCCGAGGTGGCGCTGTTCACCGGCGAGCGCGAGGTCGTCGCCGGCGCGCGCAAGATCATGGAGCACGGCCCGAGCGCGATGGTCGTCAAGCTCGGCAAGTACGGCGCGGCGCTCGTCACGGCCGACGAGTCCTTCTGGATCCCCGCGTTCCCGGTCGACTTCGTGACCGATCCGACCGGCGCGGGCGACTCCTTCGCGGGCGGCTTCGTCGGCTGCATCGCGGCCCACGGCGGCGAGGCGACGCTCGAGACGCTCAAGCTTGCGATGGCCTACGGCACCGCCGTCGCCTCCTACAACGTCGAGGAGTTCGGCACCGAGCGCGTCGCGCGCCTGACCGGTCCCGAGATCGTCGAGCGCGTGCACGAGCTGCGGAGCATCACCGCGTTCGAGACGCCCGAGGTCGCGCTGAAGGCGTAGCGCCCGCACCTCCCGGGGAGCGAACGCGGGGCCCTGTTCGGGCCCCGCCCCACTACGTCTCTATCGGCGCGAGGTCGCCAGGACCTGATGAAGCGCATGATCGTCGCGGTGGACGTGTCTTGGCGCGCGTGCGCTGGGCCGGGTCGATCGCAACGTGGCGCGGCACGCGCGCGGTGGGTACGCTCACGACGATGACCGCGACCTTCATCTTCCTCATGGTCGTCCTGAAGATCCCGATCTTCGGCGTCTTCTACATCGTCTGGTGGGCGATCCAGTCACCCCCGGCTCCCGGACCGGTGGCCGACGAGGGCGGCGGTGCGCAACGACCGCCCAGCCCGCGGCCACGCCGTCCGCACGGCAGCCCCGCGCTGCCGCGCTCCCCGCGCCGCG
>JAUYGN010000012.1 GCA_030690545.1 Solirubrobacteraceae bacterium | reverse complement strand
GGGTTTGCCGGCGCGGCGGGCTCGGCCGGAGCGATGACGTCGACGGCCGCTCCCGCATCGCTCAGCGCGTGGGCGAGCAGGGCCGTGTAGGACGCGACCCCGCTCGCTCCGCCGTGGCGCTCGCCGGCGGTCGGGTAGGGCGACACGAGCGCGACGTCAGGCGCGGGCATCGGCGACCTCCAGCGGCGCGCCGCCGACCCGGCGGCGCAGGCCCGCGGCCCACAGGCGGGCCAGCGAGACTGCCATCTTGCGCGTGTCGGCGATCGGATCGACGCGCGAGCCGTCCTGGTCGATCCAGACCGTCGGCACCTCGACGACGCGGTGGCCCGCGTCGCGCGCGGCGAGCAGCAGGTCGACGTCGAACAGCAGGTCGGTCTCCGACACCCGTGCGACGATCGTCTGGGCGGTCGCGCGGCGCAGGACCTTGGCGCCGCACTGCGTGTCGGCGTAGGGCAGCTTGAGCAGGCGCCGCACGCCGAACGCGAAGCCGGCGCTCGTCAGGCGCCGCGTCAGCGAGCGACCGGCGGGCAGGACCGAGGCGGCGTGGTGGCGGCTGGCGATCGCCCCGTCGACGTTCTCGCGCTCCCGCGTCGTGTCGGCGAGGCGCAGCAGCTCGGCCGGGGGCGTCGCGCAGTCCGCGTCGACGAAGCCGACGAGGTCGGCGTCGGAGTCGCGGAACGTCGCGGCGATGACGCCGCCCTTGCCCAGCTTCGGGTACTCGTGGAGGCTCACGCGCTCGTCGCTCGCACGATGCGACCGGACGATCTGCGCGGTCCGATCCGTGCAGGCATCCAGAGCCACGAGGAAGCGCGTGCCCGGATCGGGGCAGCCAGCGCGGTAGGCGTCCAGCGTGCGCCCGATGCGGTGCTCCTCGTTGTGAGCGGGAATGACGATGTCGAGCCGCAAAGCGACCTCCTCGATGCGAGGTGGGATACGCGAACATCCGCGACGAGGCGATCGTGCCGCGCGCCGTCGCAGGTACGTCATGAGCCAATGCCCGGTCATGGCTGCCACGACCGCCGCTCCGTCCGGAGCGGCGACTTCGCGACCACGCAGCAGCGTGCCGGGCGTCCGTCAGCGGGCCTGAATACCCCTCAGTCGGGGCGCGAAACACGCTCGGCGAGATCTTTAGGTTTCTTGTGTGGCGAGTCACAAGAACCGCTGCCATCGGTCTATGTTTCAGGCGCGAAGCGGACCTGCCGGCGGCGGCCCGCAGGACGATCTCGCTATCCGACGGCCGCCGGGCGCGTCAGGAGCGCCGCCAGCACCGCGGGGTCGCGACGGATCCTGTCCTGGGCTCGCGCGCCCGGCGGGCGCTTGGCGAGCACGACGTCCTCGGCGCGCTCGAGCACGCGCAGCCGGCCGTCGGCGATCAGCGCCTCGTCGACCGCGCCGAGCCGCCCCTGAAACGTCGTCCAGACCGGCGTGCCGAGCGCGACGGCCTCGCGGTTCATCGTGCCGCCGGCGGAGACGACGAGGTCCGCGTAGGCGATCAGCGACTGCGCGTCGATCGCCTGCTCTGGCACGACGAAGCCGCCGCCGCGCAGCTCGTGACGTTGTTGGGCGGTTCTCGGCAGGACGACCGTCTGCGTCCCGCGCAGGCGGTCGAGCACCCCGCCGAGCACGTCGTTCTCGAAGCGGTGATAGAGCGACACCGCCGGCGGCGTGCGGATCACGGCGATCGGCGCGGCGGCGCTGAGGCCGAGCTCGTCGAGGACCGCCGGGTCGGGCTCGAAGTCGGCCAGGTAGTACTCCTCCTTGAGGCCCTCGTAGGCGGCGATCTTGCCCGTCGCGCCGTAGCGCGCCAAGCGCTCGGCGGGGATCGCGGCCGGCACGACGACGGTCTGCGCGAGGCGGCAGTTGACGGTGTGCTGGACCTTCGCCCACTCGTAGTCGAACATCGTCGAGCAGGGGATCCCCAGCAGCCGCGCGGCGACCGTGACGTCGTTGGAGCCATGGCCGAGCGCGAGGTCCAAGCGCCGGCCGCGCGCCCAGCGCGCGAGCGCCGCCGAGCGCGAGAGCAGGCCCAGGCCCTTCGCCGCCAGGCGGCCGCCGCGGTGGCGGCCGACGACGGCGTGCTCGATCTCGAAGCGCTGCAGGAGGCCGAGCGTCTGCGCGAAGTCGCGCGCGGTGATCTGCACCTCATGACCCTGTGCGCGCAGGCTCTCCACGATCGGACGCAGGACGAGCACGTGCGGGCTGTTCGTGAGGTCGACCCAGACGCGCATCCGGCCGCCGAGGCTATCCGCTGCCGGGCACCGGCGGTGCGCGGACTCGCGGGCCGCTGACGGCGCCATCTCATCGATCTCGCCGGCTCGCTCGGCTGACGCCCGCGGGCACCGGCTTCGGCACCGGCGGCGGGCGTGCCGGTAGCCTCACAGCGCGTGCTCGTCGTCGCATCCCTGACGGACGGGAGCCGGCCACCGATGCCCGCGCCCGCCGGTGACCTGCGCCTACGCACCCGCGACGCGCTCGCGCTCGGGCTGCTGCACGGTCCCGCCGAGCTGCTGCCGATCTCCTCCTCGGGCCACGTCGCGGTCGTGCCGTGGCTGTGCGGCTGGCCCTACAGCCGCCTCGACGGCGAGCTGCGCAAGGCCTTCGAGGTCGCGCTGCACGCCGGCACGGCGGCGGCGCTGCTCGTCGGGCTGCGCGACGAGGTCGGCGAGGCGGCGCGCTCGCTGGACCGGCGCAGGGCGCAGCTCGTCGTCCTCAGCTTCCTGCCGCCGGCCCTCGTCGGCTTCCTCTTCGAGCGGCCGATCGAACGGCGCCTCGGCACGCCGGCGACGGTCGCCGCCGGGCTCGTCGCCGGCTCGCTGGCGATGGCCGCGGCCGACGCGCTCGGCGGGATCGATCGCCGCCGGGAGGACGCGGGCGCGGTCGACGCGCTCTGCCTCGGCCTCGCGCAGGCCTGCGCGCTGATCCCCGGCGTGTCGCGCAACGGCGCGACGCTCGCCGCGGCCCGCGCGCGCGGCTTCGCGCGCGCCGATGCCAGCGTCCTGTCGCGCCACGTCGCGCTGCCGATCATCCTCGGCGCGACGGCGCTGAAGGGAACCCGGCTCGCGCGCCGCGGCCTGCCGACGGGCACCGCCTGCGCCTTCGCCGCCGGCACGATCGCCTCGTTCGCGACGACGCTGCTGTCCGTCCGGATCGTGCGCCACGTCGACCGCGGCAACTCGCTGACGCCCTACGCGGCCTACCGCCTCGGCCTGGCCGGGCTCGTGGTCCGGCGGCTACGCCGTCCCTGAGCGTCGCTGTCGAGGCCACCACGCGGGCCGTGTCGCGAACGTGCTGGCGGCCAACAGAAACTCGACAGACCTCCGGAGTCTTGTGTACGCGTTCGTGTACGCTTCGTGCGTGGCAAAGACGGTGCCGGTACGCGAGTTTCGACGGAACCTCGGTGCCCTACTCAGCGATGTCGCCGATCGGCGCGACCATGTGCTCGTCAGCCGTCACGGCATCCCAGCCGCCGTGCTGATCCCCGTCGACGAGTACGAGGCGCTGGAGGAAACGGCGGAGATCCTCTCCGACGCCGATGTCCTCGGCGCGATCGAGACCGGCTTGGCGGAGCTGTCGCGCGACGAGACCGTGACGCTCGACGAGCTTCGCCGCGAGCTGGCAACAGCACGACGCGACCGCTGAGCGGTGACCCGCGTCGTCGTCGCGCGCCGCGCGCGACGCGAGCTGCTCGCCCTCGATTGGCCGCTCGTCGACGCGATCGAGGACGCCCTCGGGCTGCTCGAGCGCGAACCGCGGGCAGGCCATGAGCTGCGCGGTCGGCTGCGCGGGCTGCGCTCGCTGCGCGTCGGCGCCTACCGCGTCGTCTACCAGCTGACCGACGGCGATCAGACCGTCCGCGTCGCCGCCATCCGCCACCGCTCGGACGCCTACACCTCCGATCCACGATGACTGCCCGCGGCGCGGCGCGCCCAGCTCGGCCAGCCGGCGCCGGAGCGCTGCCCCTGACGAGAACCGGCGACCGCGACCACACAGTCCACCAACGCCGACCGCTGCGCTAGGTTCGCCACCCCATGCCCGAGGACGCGTACGCAGCCGCCGGAGTGTCGATCGCCTCCAGCGACGCGGGCGTGCGCGCGCTCGTCGACGTCCTGCGGACGATCGATCCCGGCCGGCCGAGTCGCTCGCTGCTGGGCTCGGGCCACTACGCCAGCGTGCTGCGCGTCGCGCCGGACCTGGCGATCGCGCTGTGCACCGACGGCGTCGGCTCCAAGCTCGTCGTCGCCGAGCAGACCGGGCGCCTGGACACCGTCGGAATCGACTGCATCGCGATGAACGTCAACGACCTGATCTGCGTCGGGGCGACGCCGATCGCGATGCTCGACTACCTCGCCGTCGAGCAGCCCGACCCCGCCGCGCTGGCGCAGATCGCGACCGGGCTGAAGACCGGCGCCGAGCAGGCCGGCATCGAGATCCCCGGCGGCGAGCTCGCGGTGCTGCCGGAGCTGATCCGCGGCCACCCGAGCCCGCACGGCTTCGACCTCTGCGGCGCCGCGTTCGGCACCGTCGCGCCCGACGCGCTCGTGACGGGGGCGACGATCGCGCCGGGACAGGCGATCATCGGTCTGCCGTCGAGCGGACTGCACTCCAACGGCTACACGCTGGCGCGCCACGCCCTGCTCACGCAGGGCGGCCTGGCGCTCGACGACGCGCCGCCCGAGCTCGGCGGCGCTTCCGTCGCCGACGCGCTCCTCGAACCCACCGTCATCTACGTGCGCGCGATCCTCGAGCTGCTCGCCGCGCCGTTCGCCGTCCACGGCCTGGCGCACATCACGGGCGGCGGCCTCGCCAACCTCCTGCGCCTCAGCGAGCACGTCGGCTTCCGGATCGACGCGCCGCTGCCGGTCCCGCCGATCTTCGAGCTGATCGCGGGCCGCGGCGCCGTCGCGCCCGACGAGATGTGGGACGTCTTCAACATGGGCTGCGGCTTCGTCGCGGTCGTCGCGCCCGACGACGCCGAGCAGGCCGTCGCGCTGCTGGGCGCGCATCACCCCGGCAGCGCGCGGATCGGCACGATCACCGACCGCGCCGGGCAGATCGAGCGCGGCTGAGCCGCTGCCCGAGCGCAGAGCAGCCGCGGCAGTCGCCGAGGTCAGAGAGAATGCCTGCGTGAGGACCGACTCGGCGATCACCCGCGGGCGCAGGCGACACCCAGACGGGGTAGGTGTCCGTCTGACGATGCGCCAGTCACCACCTGACGTGCGCCGCCCGCACGCGACTGCACAATAAGAGCATGGCATCGCCCGTCGGCACGCTGCTGTCCAACCGCTACCGACTCGACGCGCGGATCGGGATGGGCGGCATGTCGACGGTCTACCGCGCCTTCGACACGGTGCTCGAGCGCGAGGTCGCGATCAAGCTCATGCATCGCGAGATCGCCGGCGACTCCGATCAGCTGGAGCGCTTCCGCCGCGAGGCGCGCGCCGTCGCGCAGCTCAACCATCCGCACATCGTCGGCGTGATCGACGCCGGCGAGGAGGGCGATCCCGAGTTTCCGACGCCGTACATCGTCTTCGAGTACGTCGCCGGCGAGACGCTCAAGGACCGCATCCGCCGCACCGGCGGGCTGTCGATCGCCGAGTCGGTCGCCTACGCGATCGAGATCGCGCGCGGGCTCGGGGTCGCGCACGAGCGCCAGATCGTCCATCGCGACGTCAAGCCGCAGAACGTGCTCGTCGACGCCGACGGGGCGGCCAAGGTGACCGACTTCGGGATCGCCTACATCCGATCGCAGGAGGGGCTGACCGCCGACGGCCGCGTGCTCGGCACGACGGACTACGTCTCCCCGGAGCAAGCGCTCGGACAGGCCGTGTCGGGGCAGTCGGACCTCTACTCGCTCGGCGTCGTCCTCTTCGAGATGCTCACCGGCGACGTCCCGTTCAAGGGCGAGAACCAGGTCGCCGTCGCGATGAAGCACGTCCGCGAGGACCTGCCCGACGTGCAGGTCCGCCGCCCCGAGGTGTCGGCCGCGCTCGCCGCCGTCGTCGACCGCGCGACCGCCAAGGACCTCGGGCGGCGCTACCCGGACGCGGACGCGATGATCTACGACCTCGAGGACGTGCTCGCCAGCGAGACCGCCCGCACCGGCCACGTCACGGGCGAGGCGACGACCGTCCTGCGCAGCCTGCCCCCGACGGCACGCCGCCGCGTGCCGCTGCGCGCGCGCAGCTCGACGAAGGCGCTGCTCGCGCTGCTCGTGCTCGTGCTGCTCGCAGCGGGGCTGCTGCTGTATCTCGCCGCACAGCGCACCGAGCGCGGCACCGGCGCGCGCGAGAACGTGGCGCCCGCGACGCGCGGGCTGGAGCCCGTGCGGCTCGGGCAGCGCGCGGCCTCGGACTTCGATCCGATCGGCGGCGACGGCGAGCACCCCGAGCAGACGAGCGCGCTGCTCGACGGCGTCGACTCGACGACCTGGTCGACCGAGAGCTACGACGGCGGACAGCTCAACAAGGACGGCGTCGGCGTCGTGCTCGACGCGGCGCCGGGCGTCGCCGCTCGCCGGCTGGGGATCCGCACGCCGACGCCGGGCTTCGAGGCCTCGATCTGGGTCGCCGAGTCGCAGCTGCCGGACTCCGCCCCGCCGGGCGACTGGACGCGCGTCAGCGCGGAGACGGTGACGATCGGAGCGCGCGAGGAGATCGATCTCGACACGGCCGGCAACCGCTACCGCCACTACCTCGTCTGGATCACGAAGCTCCCGCCGGGCGAGCGGTCGGCGAAGATCTCCGAGCTGTTCCTGTTCCGCTGAGCGCGCGGCGCAACGCCAACTCGCCGAGGGCGCGACGAAGCCGGACGGCTCGATCCCCTACTGTTACGCCCCGCATGGGCGCCCCACGCGACGCCGACGACCCCGACGACCTGACCTGGAGTCCGCAGCCCGCTGAGGGCGGGCAACCCATGGCGAGGATCTCGTGATCGAGGTCCTCCTGATCGTCATCTCGCTGCTGCTCGTGGCGGCCTGTGGCGCGTTCGTGGCCGCGGAGTTCTCGTTCATCACGGTCGACCGGCCGACCGTCGAGCGGGCCGCCGAGGCGGGCGATCGCAAGGCCGCCGGCGTCCTGCTGGCGCTGCGGTCGCTGTCGACGCAGCTGTCGGGCGCCCAGGTCGGCATCACGCTGACGAACCTGCTGATCGGCTTTCTCTCCGAACCGGCGGTCGCACGACTGATCGACGGCCCGCTGGAGGCGGCGGGCGTCCCGAGCGGCTCGATCAAGGGCCTCTCGATCGCGCTCGCGCTGGCCCTTGCGACGGCCATCACGATGGTCTTCGGCGAGCTCGTCCCGAAGAACCTCGCGATCGCGCGACCGCTCGCCACGGCCCGCGCCGTGTCGGCCTTTCACCGCGGGTTCACGCGGCTCTTCGGACCGGCGATCCGCTTCTTCAACAACACCGCCAACGCGATCCTGCGGCGCGTCGGCGTCGAGCCGCAGGAGGAGCTCGCCTCGGCCCGCTCGGCCGAGGAGCTGACGTCGCTCGTCCGCCGCTCCGCCGAGCGAGGAACGCTCGAGCTCGACACGGCGACGCTGCTGGAACGCTCGATCGCCTTCGGCGACCGGCACGCCGCCGACGTCATGACGCCGCGCGTGCGGATGGAGGCCGTGCAGGCCGACAGCGACCTGCTCGCGACGCTCGAGCGCGCCCGCCGCACGGGACGCTCGCGGTTCCCGGTGATCGACGGCGACAACGACCACGTGATCGGCATCATCCACATCAAGGACGCGGTGTCCGTCCCGCACGAGCGCCGTGCCGCGGTGCCGGTGCGCGCACTGATGGCCGAGCCGGTCTTCGTTCCCTCGTCCGTCGGCCTCGACAGCCTGCTGGCCGAGCTGCGCCGCGGCGGCCTGCAGATGGCCGTCGTCGTCGACGAGTTCGGTGCCGTCGACGGCATCGTCACGCTCGAGGACCTGATCGAGGAGATCGTCGGCGAGGTCCGCGACGAGCACGACAAGCGCGACGACTCGATCCGCCGGTACGCGGACGGCACGTGGTCGCTCTCCGGCCTGCTGCGGCCTGACGAGGTGGCCCGCGCCGTCGGGATGCGGCTGCCCGAGGACGAGGAGTACGAGACGCTCGGCGGCCTCGTCGGCTTCCAGCTCGGGCGGATGCCGAGAGAGGGCGACAGCGTCGCCGTCGACACGATCGACGACGAGCGCCGTCCGCACCGCGTCACGCTGACCGTCTCGGCGATGGACGGGCTTCGCGTCGACCGCCTGCGACTCATCAGCGAGCGGCTCCCGCACGAGGACGACGAGGAGGACGAGCGGTGAGCACCGGATCGGCGATCGCGCTGTCGCTCGTGCTGCTCGGCGCCAACGCCTTCTTCGTCGGCGCGGAGTTCGCGCTCGTCTCGGCGCGGCGCACGACGATCGAGCCGCGCGCGGAGGCCGGCAGCTGGGCGGCGAAGATCACGCTGCGGGCGATCGAGAACGTCTCGCTGATGATGGCCGCGGCGCAGCTCGGGATCACGATCTGCTCGCTCGGCCTCGGCTACCTCGGCGAGCCGGCGATCGCGCACCTCATCGAAGGCCCGCTCGAGAGCGCCGGCGTGCCCGGCGCGCTGCTGCACCCGATCGCCTTCGCGATCGCCCTGTCGATCGTGAGCTTCCTGCACGTCGTCCTCGGCGAGATGGTCCCGAAGAACCTCGCGCTCGCCGGTCCCGACCGCGCCGCGCTCGTGCTCGGCCCGCCGCTGACGCTCGTCGTGCGCGTCATGCGCCCCGGCATCGCCCTGCTCAACGCGGCCGCCAACGGGACGCTGCGCCTCGTCGGCGTCACGCCGCAGGACGAGGTGACGAGCGCGTTCACCCGCGACGAGGTCGCCGGCCTGATCGAGGAGTCGCGGCGCGAAGGCCTGATCGACCCGCACGAGGGGCGCCTGCTCGTCGGCGCGCTGAAGTTCGAGGAGCGCGACACGCGATCGGTGCTGCTGCCGATCGGCGATCTCGTCACCGTCGAGGAGACGGTGACGCCGGCCGAGCTCGAGCAGCTCGCCGCCGAGACCGGCTACTCGCGCTTCCCCGTCGGCCGCGCCGGCGAGCTCGTCGGGTACCTGCACCTCAAGGACGTGCTCGAGTTCAAGGACGTGCACCGCAATCGCTCGATCGCGCGCTCGTGGATCCGGCCGCTGCCGGCCGTCGGCCTGACCGACCGGCTGCGCGCGATCCTCGGCAGGATGCAGGAGAGTGGCGCGCACCTCGCCCGCGTCGTGGGCGAGGACGGCGTGACGGTCGGCGTGCTCGCGCTCGAGGACGTGCTCGAGGAGCTCGTCGGCGAGATCCGCGACGAGGCCGGCCAGACGTCGCGCAGCCGCCGCCGGCCCGCGTAGTCCCGCGTAGCGCGCGGCGCGGTCGCTCAGAAGCGGTAGCTGCGCTCCTCCGCATGGCGCTCGATCGCGAGCGCGCAGAGCCGCTGCACGAGCTCCTCGTAGGCCAGCCCGCTGGCCTCCCAGAGCTTCGCGTAGACGCTCGTCGGCGTGAAGCCCGGCATCGTGTTGAGCTCGTTGAGCAGGACGCGCTCGCCCTCGACGAAGAAGTCCGCGCGCGCCAGGCCCGCGCAGCCGAAGTGGTCGAACGCCTGCAGCGCGATCGTCCGCAGCAGCTCGCGCGCGGTCTCGGAGATCTGCGCCGGGACGCGCAGCTGCATCCCGCCCGGCTCGTACTTGGCCGCGAAGTCATACCAGTCCGACGCCAGCACGATCTCGCCGGGCTGCGATGCCTCGGCGGCGCGTGCCGAGCCGAGCACCGAGCACTCGACCTCGATGCCGGCGCTCATCGCCTCGACGATGACCGTCGCGTCGTGCGCGAAGGCGTCGTCGAGCGCGGCGCCGAGCGCACCGGCGGCGGCGACCTTTGCGATCCCGACCGACGATCCCAGCCGCGCCGGCTTGACGAAGACCGGCAGCCCGAGCGCCGCCAGCTCCGCGAGCACCGCCGCGCGCGCGGCCGCCCAGCGCGCGGCCCGCACCCCTGCGTAGTCGACCTGGGCGATGCCCGCGCGCGCCAGCAGCTCCTTGGCGACGACCTTGTCCAGGCAGACCGCCGATGCCAGCACGCCCGAGCCGACGTATGGGACGTCGAGCAGCTCGAGCAGCCCCTGCACGGTCCCGTCCTCGCCGAACGGACCGTGCAGGACCGGGAAGGCGACATCGGCCTCCAGCAGCCCGCGGCCGGGCCGGAGCGCGAGCTCGTCGCCCTCGTGCAGCCACGTGCCGTCGCGCGCGAGCGTCACCGCGAGGACCTCGTGGCCCGCCCTGCGCAGCCCGCTCGCGACGCCGGCGCCGCTGGCCAGCGAGACGTCGTGCTCCGACGAGCGCCCTCCGGACAGCACCGCGACGCGCATCAGGCGACCCTCACGGGGCGGGCGTCGTGGTCGTCGGCGGTGGCGCCGGAGGCGGTTGTGCCGGCGGCGGCGGTGGCGGCGGCGGAGGACTCGGCGGGCGCTCGAACACGCCGACGGTGATCGTCACCGTCGCCCCACGGTCGACATCACGGCCGCCGGCGGGCGACTGGCGCTGCACGCGGCCGTCCTGCGTCGCCGAGTCGACGTCGACCTCCTCGACCGCCACCTCGAAGCCGGCCCCCGACAGCGTCGTCGTCGCCGTGTTCTGCGAGCGGCCCACGACATCGGGCACCTCCGCCTGCGTGGGCTCGGTCGCGACCGTCAGTCGCACGGTCGCGCCGCGCGGCAGCGTGCCGCCGGGCGGGCTCTGGCTGAGCACGGTGCCCGGATCGGCGTCGTCGTCCTCCCGCTCGGAGACGGAGACCCTGAACCCTTCCAGCGCCTCGCGCGCGTCGTCGATGCTCTCGCCGGTGACGTCGGGCACGCGCAGGCGCTCTGGCCCGGTCGAGACCTCGATCCTCACCGCCCTGCCGGTCTCGGCGATCGAGCCCCCGTCGGGCGACTGCGAGATGACGCGGTTGACCGCGACGCTGTCGGATGCCGTCCTCGTCTCCTCGACCTCGAAGCCGGCATCGGTCAAGGCCATCCGCGCGGCGTTGCGACGGGCGCCGACGACGTCGGGCACCTCGGTGATCGCCGGGCCCTCGGACACGGTGATCGTCACGCGCGAGCCCTTGTCGGCGACGGTGCCGCCGCCGGGGTCCTGCCCGATGACCTCGTTGCGCGGCCGGTCGGAGGTGTCGCGCACGGCCTGGACCTCGAAGCCATCGCTCTGCAGCCGCTGCGTCGCGACCGAGATCGATGCGCCGACGACGTTCGGCACCGGCGCCCGCTCGGGCGTCAGGATCGACACGAGCCCGAGGATCAGGCCGCACAGCGCGAGACCGCCGAGCAGCAGCCAGGGCCAGCGCTTGCGCCTGCGCGACGGTCGCGGCGGCTCCGCGGCCGGCTCGCGGTGCTGGTCGG
>JAUYGN010000111.1 GCA_030690545.1 Solirubrobacteraceae bacterium | reverse complement strand
CGGACGGCCGCGGCGGACGGCGGTCCGGGGCCCGCGGGCGCTGACCGCGCGTGAGCGCCGGATCGCGCTGCTGGCCGCGGCCGGACGATCGAACCGCGAGATCGCCGAGGAGCTCTACCTCGTGCCCCGCACCGTCGAGGGGCACCTCTCCTCCGCGTACCGCAAGCTCGGGATCGGCTCCCGAGCCGAGCTGGCCTCCGCGCTGCGCTCGCCCCGCTGACCGGACGAGGACGGCACCGAGGGATTAACCGAAGAGCTAGCGCGCGGGCCTTGCGCGCGCGGATGCGCGTCGGATACATGAGGGCGTGTGCGGTCCGGGTCGTGACCCGGGTCCTGTTGACAGGCGAGCGGGGGTCGGCATGGCGATCGGCGATCGGAGGCCAGCGGAAGACGAGCGGGAGCGCGGACGGCGGGTCGGCGTGGGAGCCGATCGTCCCGCGGGCGATGCGGTGAGGCGGTGCGGCCGGCGGCTGGCGCGGGGGACGTTGGTCGGGGTCGTCGCGCTGCTGGCCGGCGGGGCGGTGTCCGCGCAGGGCGCGAGGTTCGTGGTCAACAGCCTGGGCGACGCTGCGGCGAGCGGCCCCGTCGACGACGGGGCCTGCGATACCGGGGGCACGGTCGGGCCCGACGCGGAGTGCACGCTGCGCGCCGCGATCGCCGAGGCCAACGGCACGCCGGGGCCGGACGTCGTCGACCTGACCGGGGTGGCGGGAGAGATCCAGCTCGGCTCCGCGCTGCCGAATCTGAGCTCGGAGGTCGAGCTGCGCGGCCCCGGCGCGGACGCGCTCACCGTGCGCCGCAGCGCGGCGGATTCCTTCCGGATCTTCACGATCGCGCTGGACGCGCCGCCGGTGGAGATCTCGGGGCTGACGATCGCCAACGGCCGGATCGCCGGCACCGGCCTGGGCGGCGGGGGGATCTTCCAGGGCGCCAACAGCGAGCTGACCCTGCGCGAGGTCGTCGTGCGCGACAACGCCGCCGCGACCGGCGACCCGAAGCAGGGGGGCGGGATCCGCAGCGTCGGGCGGCTGTGGATCCACGACAGCACGATCACCGGCAACACCGCCAGCTCCCCCGGGATGGACCTCGGGGGCGGCATCCACGTGGGCACGAGCGGCGCTCACCTGGTCATGACCAACAGCACGGTCAGCGCCAACACCTCGGGCACCCACGGCGGCGGGGTCACCGTGGCCGGCGCCACTGCGGAGCTGACGAGCGTGACCTTGGCCGGCAACACCGCGACAGGGAGCCTGGCCCGTGACCTGCGCGTGACCGGGGTCGACGGCGAGGCTTGGATCGAGAACGTCCTGTTCGCCGGCGACGCGCCCTCCTGCGCCATCTCCTCGGACGGGAGGATCACCTCGTCGGGGCACAACCTGGAGCGGGCGGGGAGCTCGTGCGGGCTGGACGCCGTCGGTGACCTGCCCGACGCCGGCGACCCGCTGCTGGGACCGCTCGACGACAACGGCGGCCCGACCCCGACGCACGCGCCCAGGTCGGGCAGCCCCGCGATCGATGCCGGCACGAGCGCCGGCCTGACCACCGACCAGCGGGGACGGGCACGGCCGGTCGACCTGCTCGGGCTGATCGGGGTGGATGACGCGGCGGACATCGGCGCGCTGGAGCGTCAGTGGCTGCCGCCGGCGGTCGCGTCGTACGCGGAGACGGTCCTCGCTGACGGTCCGGTCGGGTACTGGCGCTTCGGCGAGGCGTCGGGCATCCTCGCCGAGGACTCGTCGGGCAACGACAATCACGGCCAGTACCTCAACGGTCCGCTGCTCGGTCAGGCCGGCGCAATCGTCGGGGACACGGACACCGCGGCCCGCTTCGACGGCGTCGGCGGCGAGATGCGCGTGCCGAGCGCGCCGTCGTTGAACGTGGGGGCGACGTTCACGGCGGAGGGCTGGATCAAGCGCTCGACCGAGACGAGGACGCATCCGCTGTTGAACAAGGGCGGTCGTGGGCTGCATCTCGTCGTGATGGGCGCCGCCAACGGCAACGAGGTGTGGCTGCGCAAGACCGGTGTCACGACGATCGCGCGGACGACGACCGGCGTCCCGGCCGATGGCGAGTATCACCATGTCGTCGTGACGATGGACGGCGCGGGGACCGCGACGATCTACATCGATGGCGTCGACGTCACGCTGCCCGTTGCGGGACAGCATCTGCAGGTGATCGAGAGCACCGCCCTGCCACTCTCGTTTGCCGGCACGGGCAGCACACCGGCCGATCTCGACGAGTTCGCGCTCTACGCGCGCGCGCTGACCGAGCAGGAGGTCCAGGAGCACTACGACGCCGCGCGCTGAGAGCTGAGCCCGAACCTGTGCTCCACCGGTCCGCTGCGACCCGAGGCCGCGCCGGGTCGACGGCGACTCCGGTCTCGTCAGCCTCGCCTTGGAGCGGTGGTCAGCTGACCGGCGCCGCCGCGCGTACCTCGACCCGCCCGTCGTGCAGACGCGCCTCGTCGACGCCGACGCCGCGCGCGAACGCGAGGTCGCCGCCGAGCCAGCCGCCGGCGCCCATCGCGCCCGCCCCGGCCAGGCCGAGCAGGACGCCGGTCGTGTGCCGCCCGCGGCGGCGCGCGAGCAGCGACGCGCCGTAGAGCAGAGCCGCGCTCCCGTTGGCGGCCGCGTGCACGATGCCGATCCGCCGCACGGCGTCGTCGCCGGGCTCGCTGTCGGCCCAGTCCGACCAGCCCGTCCAAGCGGTCGGCGCGGCGGCGGCGAGGCCGATGCCGACGAGCTTCTGCGCCGCCGGACGGCTCGCGCGGCCGCCGATAAGGTCGAGCATCGTCGCGCTCGTCCAGGCGCCGATCGGCACGTCGGTCAGCATCGGGTGCAGCGCATGGCCCAGCCAGGACCCCGAGAGCGCGTCCTTCAGCCCGCCGCCCTCGGGCAGCGCGTCGCGGATCCGGGCGGCGAGCGCGCTCGCCGGCTCGTCGAGCGCACCGATCGCCGCGATCCGCTCGCTGAGCGCGTGGGCGCGCGGCCGAGCAGCCATCAGACGCGATCGACGGCGCCGACGACGCCGCTGTCGCGCGCGCAGTGCGCGCAGCAGTAGACCGCACCGCCGGAGCCCTCGATCCCATGGCCGAGGATCGTGCAGCCGCAGTGCGGGCAGCGCGGCGCGATCGCGTGGATCGCGCACTCGAAGGAGTCGAACGTGTGCGTCGCACCGCCGACCGAGATCTCCATCGTCTTGTCGTACTCGTTGCCGCAGGTCTCGCAGGTCGCCATGGATCGCGTCCTCTCGTGCTGGGGATCGAAGCGGCGACGCACGCGCGTCGCCGGTTCATCTCGCTGTACCCGCGCTCGACCCAGCTACTCCATCGCGTCCGCGGCGGCTCGCACGAGCGGGGCGGACGTCCGCGAGATCGGCAGCAGCGTCAGCTCTCCCGGCCGGCGCCGCCCGCGCTGCGGCGCCGCGGACGCGGGTCGACGCGCGGGTTCGCGTTCGCCCGATTCCCCCGCGCAGGTCCAGCACCGAACCCGAGTTTGGTGCATCCTCTCGATGGACATCCTCGCCTGGTCGGGGCGAGGGACAAGGAGAGGCTGCAGGCATGGCAACAGGCGCGAAGGGCACGGGGCGCAGGGCGACAGCCCGCGGTGGGGACGTCTCGGCCACGGACGAGCCGCGCGAGGACCCCGCCCTGGAGGAGCTGCTGCGCGTCCTGACGGCCGCCCGCGACGGCGACTTCAACGTGCGTCTGCGCGCCCGCCGGCGCGACGTCGTCGGCGAGATCCAGCAGCGCTGCAACGAGCTGATCGCGCTCAACGCGCGCCAGGCCAAGGAGCTCGCGCGGGTCGCGCGGATCATCGGCCGCGAGGGGCGGATGACCGAGCGCGTCTCGCTGGGCACCGTCGACGGCAGCTGGAGCGAGACGGTCGAGTCGGTCAACGCGATGATCGACGACCTCGTCCGCCCGACGACCGAGGTCTCGCGCGTGATCGCCGCGGTCGCCAAGGGCGACCTGTCGCAGGAGATGGCGCTGACGATCGAGGGTCAGCCCGTCAAGGGCGAGTTCTCGCGGATCGGCAGCACGGTCAACGAGATGGTCGACCAGCTCTCCTCGTTCGCCGACGAGGTCACGCGCGTCGCGCGCGAGGTCGG
>JAUYGN010000104.1 GCA_030690545.1 Solirubrobacteraceae bacterium | reverse complement strand
CGACCGCCGGCTCGCCAGCCCGGCGACCGTGATCGCGCCAGCGCGCCGCCGACCGCCGAAGCGACCGCCGGCACCACGCCGAGGACATCGCCGCCCGCGCCGGACCAGGCCGCGCTGCGCTTCGACGAAGACGCCTTCGACGCCGTCCTGACCGAGCTCGACGCGCTCGTCGGGCTGGCCGCCGTCAAGGCCGAGGTGCGCCGCCTGGCCGAGCTGCTGCGGATCGCGTCGATGCGGCGCGCGGCCGGCCTGAGGACGGTCCAGGTCTCGCTGCACCTCGTCTTCCAGGGCGGCGCGGGCACGGGCAAGACGACGGTGGCGCGACTGTTCGGGCGCCTCTACAGGAGCGTCGGCCTGCTGGCGACCGACAACGTCGTCGAGGTCACGCGCGAGGACCTCGTCTCCGGCTACGTCGGGCAGACCGCGACGAAGACCGCCGAGGCGATCGATCGCGCGCTCGACGGCGTGCTGTTCGTCGACGAGGCCTACGGGCTCGTGCGCCCCGGCAGCCAGGGCGACTTCGGGCCCGAGGCGGTCGTCGAGCTGCTCAAGCGGATGGAGGACGACCGCGACCGCCTGGCGGTGATCGCCGCCGGCTACCCGCACGAGATGACCGAGTTCCTCAACGCGAACTCCGGCATGCGCAGCCGCTTCGGCGAGACGATCCACTTCGAGGACTACGGGCCGGCCGAGCTCGTCGCGATCTTCGAGACGTTCGCGACAGCCGCCGACTACGCCCTCGACGACGACGCGCGCGAGGAGCTCGAGCGCACGATGGAGCGCCTGCACGCCGCCCGCGACCGCTACTTCGGCAACGCGCGCACGGCGCGCAACCTGTTCGACGACGTCGTCGCCCACCAGGCCCAGCGGCTGCTCGGCGCCGGCGGCAGCCCGGACCGCGCGGCGCTCGTCGCGCTGACGGCGGACGACGTGCGCTCGGCCAGCGCGTAGCGCCGCGCGCGCCAGCAGGGGCGCGCGTGCGCCCGAGATCGGCTCGCGTGACGGAGGGCTCATGCGATCGGCGCGTTCTGTCGACAGGTGTCCTATCGAAAGACCCAAATAAGGTTTTGAGAAAGGCTTAGCCGTGTCGAACGCAGGTCCGAGGACGACTGCCGAAGGGAAGCGGCCCGATCGAGACGTGCCCGCGCCGCCCGACGTCCACGTCCTGTGGATGACCGCCGGCCTCGGCTGCGACGGCGAGTCGGTGGCGATGACCGCCGCCGTGTCGCCCAGCCTCGAGGAGCTGATCGGCGGCTTCGTCCCCGGTGGCCCGCGGGTCGTGCTGCACAACCCGATGCTCGCCTTCGAGACCGGTCAGGACTTCCTGCAGGCCTGGTATGACGCCGAGGAGGATCTGCTCGACCCGTTCGTCCTCGTCGTCGAAGGCGCGATCGGCGACGAGCGGCGCAGCGGCGACGGTCATTGGACCGGCTTCGGCGTCAACCCGCTCGACGGCCAGCCGATCACCGTCAACGAGTGGATCGACCGCCTCGCGCCGAAGGCCGCGGCGATCGTCGCCGTAGGCACGTGCGCGACCTACGGCGGCGTACCGGCGATGCGCAACAACCCGACCGGCGCGATGGGCCTGCCCGACTTCCTCGGCTGGTCGTGGAGGTCGCGCCTCGACGCGCCGATCGTCTGCATTCCCGGCTGCCCGGCGCAGCCGGACAACATGACGTCGGTCCTGCTCGAGCTCGTCATGTTCGTCGGCGGCCTCGGGCCGCCGCCCGAGCTCGACGAGCGTCTGCGTCCCGCGCGCCTCTTCGCGCGCACGACGCGCGAAGGCTGCAGCCGGGCGGGGTTCACCGAGCAGGGCCAGTTCGCGACGACCTACGGCAACGACTCGCGCTGCCTCGTCAAGCTCGGCTGCAAGGGTCCGGCCGCCATCTGCAACGTGCCGCAGCGCGGCTGGATCAACGGCATCGGCGGCTGTCCGAACGCGGGCGGCATCTGCATCGGCTGCACGATGCCCGGCTTTCCCGACAAGTACATGCCGTTCATGAACCCCGATCCCTGGGGCAACGCGGCGGCGAACTTCCAGCGCTTCACGTACGGCCCGCTGTTTCGCCACTTTCGCAAGCGCAACCTGCTGCTGAAGTACGAGCAGGAGCCGATCTGGAGAGACCGCGCCGCGAGCGGCCCGAGCGACCGGAACGGACGCCGATAGATGGTCACGCTGGGGGAGTTCCTGCGCTGGGTGCTGTATCGACTGCGCTGCGGCTACTACTGGGTCGTACGCCGCCTGATGCGCGGCGACCGGCTGCTGTGGAGCTCCGAGCGCCGCTTCCGCGCGCTGCTCGAGGCGGCGCCGGACGCGATGGTGATCGTCAACGACCACGGGCACATCACGCTCGTCAACGCGCAGGCCGAGCGGCTCTTCGGCTACCGCCGCCAGGAGCTCGTCGGCCAGAGCATCTCGATCCTGATCCCCAAGCGCCTGCACGCGCAGCACCGCCAGCACGTCAAGGGCTACGTGCACGACGCCGTCGCGCGGCCGATGGGCAACGACCTCGAGCTCCACGGGATGCGCAAGGACGGCAGCGAGTTTCCCGTCGAGATCAGCCTCAGCCCGATCGAGACCGACGAGGGGACGATGGTGTCCAGCGCGATTCGCGACATCTCGGCGCGCAAGCGCCAGCTCGTCGAGCTGCAGACCGCCGAGGAGCTCTTTCGCGGCGCGTTCGACGGTTCGCCGATCGGGATGGCGCTGACCGACCACGAGGGCCGCATCGTGCGCGTCAACGGCGCGCTGTGCGCGCTCACGGGGCGCTCCGCGCAAGAGCTGGCCGGCCGGCGCTTCGACACCCTGACGCATCCCGACGACGCCGGTGCCGAGCGTCCCGTCGTCGGCGCGCTGCTGTCCGGCGAGCGCACGCAGTACAAGGCCGAGACGCGCTTCCTCCATGCGAGCGGGTCGCCGATCTGGGTGTCGCTGCAGGCGACGACGATCGCCGACGCCGCCGACGCCGCCGAGGACGCGGGGGATGGCGCCGCCGCGGCGCCGCGGCGCTTCCTCGTCCAGGTCGAGGACGTCACCCACCGCCGCCACTACGAGGAGAACCTGCACTATCTCGCCACGCACGACCCGCTGACGGGCCTCTACAACCGGACGAGCTTCGCCCGTCAGCTCGAGGCGCACGCCGACGTCGTGCGCCGGTACGGCTCCAACGGCGCGCTGCTGCTGCTCGACCTCGATCACTTCAAGTACGTCAACGACACGCTCGGCCACGCCGCCGGCGACCAGCTGATCGCGCGTGTCGCGACGATGCTCGCCAAGCAGCTGCGCGACAGCGACGTGCTCGCGCGGCTCGGCGGCGACGAGTTCGCGGTGCTGCTGCCGCACGCGACCGCGGGGGCCGCCAAGCACGTCGCCGCCGACCTGCTCGACGCGCTGCGCGCCGAGCGGATCGCGGTGCCCGGCACGACCGAGCGGACGATGACGGCGAGCATCGGCGTGGCGCTGTTCGAGGCCGCCGACGACCTGCGCGGCGAGGACGTGCTCGTCAACGCCGACCTGGCGATGTACGACGCCAAGGAGGCGGGGCGCAACCAGCTCGCGGTACACGTCAGCGGCGAGCAGGCGCAGGCACGGATGCGCGGGCGGATCACCTGGGCCGAGCGGATCCGGGTGGCGCTCGACGAGCAGCGCTTCGTGTACGTCGCGCAGCCGATCGTCGACCTCGGGCGGGACACGGTGACGCAGTTCGAGGTCCTGCTGCGGATGCGCGACGACGACGGCGAGCTGATCGCACCGGGCGCCTTCCTGTCGACCGCCGAGCGGCTGGGCATGATCCAGCAGGTCGACGCGATGACCGTGGGGCACGCGCTGCGCGCGATGGCGTCGTGCGGCGGTCATGCCGGCCCCGCCGCGCCGCGCGTGGAGATCAACCTGTCGGGCGCCTCGATGGGCGATCCGCAGATGCTGCGCTCGATCGAGCGCGAGCTGCTCGAGACGGGAATCGATCCGGCTCGCGTGATCTTCGAGATCACCGAGACGGCGGCGATCGCGAACATCGGCCGCGCGCGCGAGTTCTCCGACCAGCTTGCCCGGCTCGGCTGCCGCTTCGCGCTGGATGACTTCGGCGCCGGCTTCGGCTCGTTCTACTACCTCAAGCACGTGCGCTTCGACATCCTCAAGATCGACGGCGAGTTCGTGCGCGACTGCGTCACGTCGAGCACCGACCGGCTCGTCATCCGGTCGGTCGTCGACATCGCCTGCGGGCTGGGCAAGGAGACGATCGCCGAGCACGTCGGAGACGACGCGACGGTCGCGCTGCTGCGCGAGCTGGGCGTCACCTACGGCCAGGGCTATCACCTCGGCCGCCCGCAGCCGCTGGAGGGCTTCCTCGCCGAGCTGTATCGGCGGCCGGCGAGCCTGGCGTAGGCTCGCGCGGCAGGTGCCAGCGATCGTGCACGCCGTCCTCGGCGTCGGCGAGGATCCGGCGCATGAGGAGGTCGACGAGTGCTCCGTGAGGTCAAGAGCGCGCAGTTCGCGGCGCAGGGGATGTGGTTCTGGAAGCGCTACGTGTTCGAGGCCGGCCGGCAGCGCGCCGCGGTCGGGCTGACGGCGTCGCAGTACGCGAGCCACGAGACGGCCCAGCGGACGCAGGCGATTCGCGTCATGTGCGACGGGCGGCGCCAGTACTGGTGGTGCCGCGATCGCTTCTACTGGGACGACGACGGTCTCGAGCCCGACGACGTCTACGCGCTCGCCTACGAGCGCGAGCGGCGCAGGCAGCGCCAGCTCGAGCGCGCCCACGCCGTGCTGAGCACCGACGGGCTGGCGAGACGCGCACGCCGCGAGCCCGTCCCGCGCGAGGTCAAGCTCGCGGTCTTCGAGCGCGACGCGGGATGCTGCGTCGAGTGCGGATCGAGCTTCGAGATCCAGTACGACCACGTCATACCGCTCGCCCTCGGCGGGGCGAGCACGGTCGAGAACCTGCAGATCCTGTGCGCGCCCTGCAACCAGCGCAAGGGCGCCGCGCTGTAGCGGTCGAGACCGAACTGCCGCAGCGGCCGCTGCGCGACGTTGCGATCGGGCCCCTCCGGCGGCCGCGCTCGTCGATCAGGTCGCCGACTGGCCGGACCCCGGTGCGGCCATCACCTGAAACGGCTTGCGCGCCACCTGCTGCGTGCCGACGAACAGGCGCCACTCGTAGCTGCCCGCCGCGAGCACCAGCCCCTGCAGGTGCATCGCGATCGGCGCGTTGAGGTTCATGCCGGGCTTCATCCCCGGAGAGCGCGCGAGCTCGAAGCTCGCCGCGAGCCGTACCGGCTCGTCGCCCATCGCGACCACGTCGCCGTCGGCGGTGAGCAGCTCGGCGACGAGCGAGTGGCGAACGCTCGCCCGATCCCACGGCACCTCGATCAGGATCGCGAGGGAGAAGTTGACCGCGCTGTCGGCCGCGAACAGGACGTTCCAGCCGCCGCCGTTGATGAACAGCTTGCCGTTCGCGGCATCCGCGTGATCGCAGAGGATGAGGCTCGTCTCCATCAGGCTGCCGCGCGAGCCGGACCGACCGCTGACGACGACTGGAGTCCCACGACGAAGGACCCTACGCGGTCGCGACGATCGGCGGCGACGTGTCGCGATCCAGTTCCAACGCCGACTTCCCCAGATCAGCCTGACGCGCGGCGGCCCGCGGAACGGCGGTCAGTGGGCCAACGTGAGCGTCAAGCGCGCGCGTAGTCGTTCCCGGCATCTCGATCTGCGTCCACCCTCGGCGTCCGCGGCCTGGAGGTGGCGCGGCAGATGCTCAGCGCGCGTTCGTGGCGGCCAGCAGGTGCGTCTTGCGGTCGGCCGCCGAGGCGACGTCGACCTCATCGAACCCTGCGTCGCCAAGCGCGACGGCGAGATCGGTCGGCGTGCGGATCGTGAAGATGTCGTGGTCGACTCGTTCCATGACCACGCCATCGCGGATGCCGATCACCAAGCGCGCGCCCGGGCGCATCACGCGTCGCAGCTCGCGTAGCGCAGATTCCAGGTCGCGCCAGAAGTAGACGGTGTTGACGGTCAGGACCCGGTCGACCGAGCCATCGTCCAGCGGGAGCGCGCCGACATCGCCCGCCAGCACCGTCAGCCGGCCAGCGGCGATGTCGTCGGCATGGCGCGCCGCGGCCGCTGCGACCATGTCCTGCGCTCGGTCCACGGCGGTGACGTGCGCGGCGCGCTCGAGCAGCAAGGGAAGCGCGAGGCCACCGCCGAAACCGAGGTCGAGCGCACGCGCGGATCGGCCTACGTCGAGCAGGTCGATCGCGCGACGGTTGAGGTCGCGGTTGCCGCGGTTCATCAGCGCGGCGACAACTCGCCCCCCAACGCCGGTCGGCTGGGAGAGCTGGCGTGAGATCGCGGCGCGCAGCTTGGAGATCATGCATGCCTCCCGGCACCCGGTGACGTGTTCGTTCTCACCACGCTTGACCGCGCTGGGCGGTGCGCTGGTAGCAGTCCGCGACGAGGGTATCTTGGCCGTCGCGGGGACTTGGCAGTCATCTCGACGCTCGCGGCGCCAGTTGCGGCAACAGTCGTCCTGGCGACCAGCCCGAGCGCGCTCGGTCGCGGCGAGCGGGATCCAGCGTCAGCAAGATGCCACCGCAGAGCAGCAGGTTCTGACGCACGACGCGGCCGGCGCGGCGCGGCGCGCGTGCGCTCCCCCCGCATGGCAAGCGCCGGAGGACGATTCGCCGATCGGGGAGTTCCACGCGATCGGACCGTGGGCATGCGGCTCGATCCCGAGCCCGTCGCGCGCCGCGCGCCGCGCGGCGAGAGCGCTACCGTCGATGTGCAGGCCTTTCGCAATGCCGGAGGAGGGACTCGAACCCCCGACACGCGGATTATGATTCCGCTGCTCTAACCGACTGAGCTACTCCGGCGGGGGCGCGAAGTGTAGCCGCGGCGCGAGCGTGGGAGGGGGCGGCGCGAGCCCTGCCGCGCCGCGCATCGGCGCTTCGCCGTAAGGTGCGCTTCGTGGATCGCTCAAGGACGACGGAAGGAACTGCGTGAAGAAGGTCGCTCGGAAGATCACGACGTCGTTCAAGGATCTCGCCGGGAAGGTCAAGACGTCATTCAAGCCGCTGTATCTCATCCCGCTGGTGCTCGTCCTCGGGTTGTTCGCGGTCTTCGTCATCGTGTTCGTGGGCGGCAACGGCGATGACGACGCACAGCGGGCTGGCGACCCGACGCTCGGGTTCGGCGAAGGCGATCCGTCGCAGCTTCCCGGCAGCAGGCGCCCACCGCCCAAGCAGGCGCCGCGCGTGCGCACGGGCCTGCTCAACGAGGCTCGTGCCGAGGGCGTGCTCGCGGTCGCGCAGGCGCGCGGCACGATCGTCAGCCCGGCGCGCGTGCGCATTCGCATCAGCGCGGCGCCGAAGCAGACCGTGCGGGTCAACTGGCAGCTCGGCTGCTACAAGGATCGCAAGGCGCGGATCGGCCGCGGCGAGTACCGCGCGCGCACGCCGGACGTGCGCGAGGTCAGGGTCCCCGTCAGCGGTGCGGAGACGTGCATCGCGACCGCCGGCGCGCATCTGTCGCGCTCGGACCGCTCCGGTCGCATCAAGGTCGCGGTCATCGCGGGCTAGCGGTGCGATCGTCGGAGCGTGAGGCTCCGAACCTCGCACCGCGACGGTCGCGGTGCGCTTTTCAACTCCTCAGCAGTTGAAAGGCGCACCGCCAGGTGCGCTGAGTCTGCGACCCGCCGGCGCCGCTGCCCGCGCGCACGGGTTCTGCGAACGTCCCGGCGACCAGTGCCCGCGCGCGACGACATCCTGCTGACGATCCCCAACGTCTCGGAGGGGCGTGACGCGGGCGTGATCGCCGCGATCGGGGACGCGTTCACCTCGACCGGGGCGCGCCTGCTCGACGTCCACTCCGACCCCGACCACCACCGCACCGTCTACACGCTCGCCGGGGACACGGGCGCGGTCGTCTCCGCGCTCGTCGCCGGCGCTCGCGCCTGCCGGCGGCAGATCGACCTGCGCAGCGACCGCGGCAGTCACCCGCACGTCGGCGCGCTCGACGTCGCACCGGTCGTCTTCCTCGACGACGCCCGCCGCGGCGCGGCCTGCGCGGCGGCGCTCGTCGCGGGCGAGGAGCTCGGACGCGCCGGCGTGCCCGTCTTCCTCTACGGACCGCTCGCCGACGGGCGCACGCGGGCGCAGCTGCGTCGCGGTGGCCTGCACGCGCTGCGAGAGCGCGTCGCCGGCGGCGAGATCGCGCCCGACTTCGGCCCGCACCAGCTCGACCCGCGGTCCGGCGCGACGCTCGTCGCCGCGCGCGCTCCGCTGGTCGCCTTCAACATCGAGCTCGCCGCGCCCGCGACGCTCGCCGATGCGCAGTCGATCGCCGCGCGGATCCGCGAGACCGGGCCCGAGGGGCTGTCCGGCGTCCGCGCGCTCGGCCTCGAGCTGCCGGCGCGCGGCAACCTCGCCCAGGTCTCGACGAACGTCGAGGACCACCGCGCGACGCCGCTGGCCGACGTCGTCGCAGCGGTCGCGCGGCACGCCGCCGTCAGCGCATGCGAGCTCGTCGGCCTCGCACCGGCGGCAGCCTTCGAGGACTTCCCCGCGGACATCCCCGTTCATCATCGCCGCACCGTCGAGGACGCTCTAAGCTCGTAGCCACCATGGCCCAGACGAAGAAGAAGCGTCGTAGCAAGCATCGCGGCAACGCCGCCGGGGTGATCGAATCGCGCGGCCGCACCGGCCGCCCGCCAAGCGCCGCGGAGCGCAAGCTGACCGAACGCGAGCAGGCCGCGCAGCGCCGCAGGGAGCGCATGATGCGCGAGCCCAGCTGGCGCTCGGCCGCCAACCGCGCGGCGCTCGCCGCGATCGTCTTCGGCGTGCTGCTCGTGCTCGCCTTCAAGACCCCGCTCGCGCAGGCGGTCTCGCTTACCCTGTTCGTCTTCCTCTTCTACATCCCGCTGGGCTACTACACCGACCAGCTGATCTATCGCCGCCGCGTCAAGCAGGAGGCGGCGAAGGCCGCCAAGGCCAAGGCGAAGGCGAAGGCCTGAGACCGAGCGTCGCGATGGACGTCGTGATGTTCACGGTCGGCGCGGTGCAGGAGAACTGCTTCCTCGCCCGGCCCGCAGGCGCCACGAGCGCCGTCATCGTCGATCCCGGCGAGGAGGCCCCGCGCCTGCTGCAGGCGATCGACGATGCCGGCGTGACGCTCGACGCGATCCTGCTCACGCACTGCCATTTCGACCACGTCGGCGCCGTCGCGCCGATCGCCCGCGCGACCGGCGCGCCCGTCTACTGCCCGCAGCTGGAGGTCCCCGTGCTGCAGGACGTGATGGCCTTCGTCCCGTGGCCGGGCTTCGGCCCGTACGAGTCCTGGGACCCGGAGCACACGGTCGCCGGCGGCGAGACGCTCGAGCTCGGCGGCCTGACCTTCGACGTCATCTTCACGCCCGGCCACAGCCCCGGTCACGTGACCTATGCCGTGCGCGATCACGGCGCGCTGTTCTCCGGCGACGTGCTCTTCCAGGACTCGGTCGGGCGCACCGACCTGCCCGGCGGCGACGGGCCGACGCTGATGCGCTCGCTGGCGACGCTCGTCGAGCGCTTCGACGACGACACGACCGTCTATCCCGGTCACATGGGCATCACGACGATCGGGCGCGAGCGCGCGTCCAATCCCTTCCTCGCCCAGCTCGCCGACCGCAGGTGAGCGAGCGCCTGCAGGTTCCGCGCGGCACGTATGACGTGCTGCCGCAGGATGCCGGCGCCCGCGCCGCGCTGGAGGCGACCGCCCGCCGGATCCTCGAAGGCGCCGGCTACGCGCGGATCGAGACGCCCGCCTTCGAGCACACCGAGGTTTTCGCGCGCGGCGTCGGCGCCTCGACGGACATCGTCCAGAAGGAGATGTACACGTTCGACGACGGCGGCGGGCGCTCGGTCACGCTGCGCCCCGAGGGAACCGCGCCGATCTGCCGCGCCTACGCCGAGCACGGCATGCACAAGCTGCCCCAGCCGGTCAAGCTGTGGTACCTGTCGAGCTTCTTTCGCCAGGAGAAGCCGCAGGCCGGCCGCTTCCGCCAGTTCTGGCAGGTCGGCGCCGAGGCGATCGGCTCCGACGACCCCGCCGTCGACGCCGAGTCGATCGTGCTGCTGTCGACGCTGCTCGACGAGCTCGAGGTCGGCGGACTGCGCCTGCGGCTCGCCAGCCTCGGCACGCTCGCCGCGCGCCACGCGTACCGCGAGGAGCTGCAGGCCTACCTGCGCGCGCACGCCGACGAGCTGTCGGCCGACGTGCGCGAGCGGATCGACCTCAACCCGCTGCGCGCGTTCGACTCCGACCATCCGGGAACGCGCGCTGCGATGGCGGGCGCGCCATTGCTGCTGGACCACCTCGACGCCGACGACGCCGCGCACTTCGCCGCCGTCCGCGAGCTGCTCGATCGCGCCGGCATCGCCTACGAGGTCGATCCGACCCTCGTCCGCGGCCTGGACTACTACACGCGCACGGTCTTCGAGTTCACCTCCGACGCGCTCGGCGCCCAGAGCGGCGTCGGCGGCGGCGGGCGCTACGACGGGCTCGTCGAGATGCTCGGCGGTCCGGCGACGCCGGGCTGCGGCTGGGCGGCGGGGATCGAGCGGATGCTGCTCGCCGCGGGCGGGATGCCGGTCGCCGCGCCGCCCGTCGACCTGTACGTCGCGTTCGACGATGCCGCGGGGTCGCGCGCCGCGGCGTTCGCGGTCGCCGACGAGGCCCGCAGCGCGCGCCTGCACGCGCAGCTCGAGCTCGCCGGGCGGTCGCGCAAGGGGCAGCTCAAGCACGCCGACCGGATCGACGCTCGCTACGTTGCGGTCGTGAGCGACGACACGACGGTCCTGAGAGACAGGCACGCAGGCGAGCAGCACGGCGTCCCGACGGGCGACGTCGTGGCATGGATCCTGCGCGAGCGAGGCATGCGATGAGACATGTCCCGCGCGCCAACCCATATCGCGACAGCTGGGCCGGCGACCTCGACGCCGCCCGGGCCGGCGGCGACGCGCGGGTCAGCGGCTGGGTCCACAACCGCCGCGACCACGGCGGGCTGATCTTCGTCGACCTGCGCGACCGCTCGGGCATCGTGCAGCTCGTCTTCCATCCGGAGAACGGCGCCGAGCTGTTCTCAGCCGCGGAGCGGCTGCGGGCCGAGTACGTGATCAGCGTCGCGGGCGCGGTCGTCCGTCGCGAGACAGGCCAGGTCAACCCGAACCTCGCGACCGGCGAGATCGAGCTGCAGGTCGCCGAGATGCAGCTGCTCGCCGAGTCCCAGCCACCGCCGTTCCCGCTCGACTCGGACGTCGAGCTCGACGAGATCGTGCGGCTGCGCAACCGTACGCTCGACCTGCGTCGCAGGCCGATGGTCGACGCGCTCGTGCTGCGCCACGAGGTCGTCCGCACGATCCGCGAGACGCTCTCCGACGAGGACTTCCTGGAGATCGAGACGCCGGTCCTGACGCGCTCGACGCCCGAGGGCGCGCGCGACTTCCTCGTCCCGTCGCGGCTGTCGCCGGGCAACTTCTATGCGCTGCCACAGTCGCCGCAGCTCTTCAAGCAGCTGCTGATGGTCGCCGGCTACGAGCGCTACTTCCAGATCGCGCGCTGCTTTCGCGACGAGGACCTGCGCGCCGATCGCCAGCCGGAGTTCACGCAGCTCGACCTCGAGATGTCGTTCGTCGACGAGGACGACGTGATCGACGTCAACGAGCGCCTGATGGCGAAGCTCTTCGCGCTCGGCGGGCTCGACGTCCCACCGCCGCCGTACGAGCGCATGGCCTACGACGAGGCGATGCTGCGCTTCGGATCCGATCGCCCCGACCGCCGCTTCGGCCTGGAGATCGTCGATGTCTCCGACGCGCTGCGCCTGTCGGAGTTCAAGGTGTTCGCGTCGACGCTGCAGCGCGGCGGCGTCGTGCGCGCGATCAACTGCGGCTGCCGCGACGTGCCGCGCTCGCAGCTCGACGAGCTGACGGAGGTCGCCAAGCGCGCCGGCGCCGGAGGACTCGTGTGGGCCTACGTGCAGGAGGACGGCACGTGGCGCTCGCCGATCGCGAAGTTCCTCTCGGATGCCGAGGTCGCGACGATCACGGGCGCGCTCGGCGGCCTGCCCGGGGACCTGCTGCTCGCGGTCGCCGACACGGCACCGGTTGCGGCGAACGCGCTCGGCGCGCTGCGCCTCGAGCTCGCGGCGCGCTGGGACCTCGTCCCCGAGGGTCGTCATGACGTCCTGTGGATCGTCGACTTCCCGATGTTCGGCTACAACGAGAGCGAGGATCGCTGGGATGCGCTGCACCACCCGTTCTCGGCACCGACGACGCCCACCGGCAACACCGCCGCGGACCTCGACGCGGCCGGCGGACCTGGCTCGTGGGGCTCGCGCAACTACGACCTCGTCGTCGACGGCTGGGAGCTCGGTGGCGGCTCGATCCGCATCCACGACCCGGCCGTGCAGCGCAGGGTCTTCGCCGCGATCGGCCTCGACGAGGAGGAGGCCGAGGCACGCTTCGGCTTCCTGCTCGAGGCGCTGCGCTTCGGCGCGCCACCGCACGGCGGGATCGCCTTCGGCATCGACCGGATCGTCACGCTGCTCGCCGGCCGCGACTCGATCCGCGACGTGATCGCATTTCCGAAGACCGCCAGCGGCTCGGACCCGCTGACCGGAGCGCCGGCGCCGGTCGACGCGAAGCAGCTACGCGAGCTCGGGCTGCGCAGCACGGTCGCCGCGCGCGTCGACGCCTGAGCGTCACATACGCGTTCACGCTCGTCACACCTTGCGCGATGACGGCACGGATCGGCACGGATTCTTGACACGTCGGGTCTTGCGCGAGCCGCATCGTCGCTGCGACAATCGCGGCATGGACGAGCATGAGTTCAGGGCGCGCATGGACCGCCACCACGAGACGATCGGCGACTACATGCGCGAGGGCCACGAGCTGATGGCACGGCTCGACGCCTCGCTGGAGCGCGTCGACGCCTCGCTGGAGCGCAACACCGAGGCGTTCCTGGATCTGCGCAGCTTCCTCGGCCAGGCGACGGACGTGCTCGCCGCGCTCGTGCGCGAGGTCGGCGCCGGACGCGAGGCGTTCGTCGAGGAGACTCGCGCCCAGCGCCAGGCGCTGTTCGCGATCCTCGACCAGCTGCAGCGCGGCACCCGGCCGGGCGACGCCCCGGCCTGACGCCGCGCGGCGACATCGCAGTAGCCGGGCGAGCTCGCCCGGCTCCGGTCGCTCACTCGCGGTACGCCTTTCGGACGTTCAACTGCCGAACTCGCACCATCTCGCTTGCGGACGCCTGTACGACCGCCGACGGTCGCGGTCAGCCGCCGGGTCCGCGCTGCCGACAGCACCCGCATGGGTCAGGCGTCGCGTCCGCTGCTGATCGTCGTCCTCGTGAGCGCTCTGCTCGTGGCGGCGTGGCTGCTGCTGCCGCAGCCCGGGGCGCCCGACGTCTCCAGGACGCCGCTGGCGCCGGTGCAGTCGATCGAGCAGGCGCGGGACGCCGCAGCCGCAGCGGAGGCGGCGAATGCGCGCCTGCAGGCGTTGAGCGAGGGCACGCAACCCACCGCGCCGCAGCGCGACCGGCCGCCGTCAGCCGACCGCGAGCTCGATGCCGTCGAGCGCCGGCAGCGTGGTCGTCCAGCCCCGTGGCTCTGCTTCCGGCGGAGCGGTGGCTGGAGGTCGCGCCACGAGCGTGGCGGCGAACACCGCCGGATCGTCGACGGCGACCGCCAGCCACGTCACGGCCACCGGGTCGCCGATCGGGCGCTCGAGCAGGACGACCACGTCGAGCGCCACGACCAGCGCGACGACGAGCAGCCCGTGCTCGACGCTGGGGTGCAGACCGAGCCAGTGGGCGGCCCGGCAACTGCGGCCGGACGGCCGGCGCCGTCGGGTAGGACGGGTCCAACACCCGGAGGGCGCCGGCGTGCGGGCGCCGAGCCTGGTTACATGGCAGGCGTGCCGCGCCTGCTCATCGCCTTCGACGGCTCTCCCTCGGCGCGCGCCGCGATCGAGGCCGGCGCGGTCCTGCTGCCCGGAGCCGAGGCCGTCGTGGCCTGCGTCGCGTCGGCCGTCACGCGGCTCGAGGACGTCGCCTCGACGGCGCGCATGGCATTGCCCGACGAGGTCATCCGCACGGCCGTCGGGCGGCTGCGCGACGCGGCGCTCGACGAGGCGAGCGAGCTGGCGTCAGAAGGCGTGCGCTTGGCGAGCGAGGCCGGCCTGGACGCGCGCAGCGAGCTGGTCGGCGCGGACGGACCGCCGTGGCGCGCGCTGATGTCGGCCGCCCGCGAGGCCGGCGCCGACGCGATCGCCTGCGGCTCGCGCGGTCACGACGCGGGCGCCCGTGCGCTCGGCGGCTCGGTCGCCTACGGGCTCGTGCACCACGCCGACATCCCGGTCCTCTTCGTGCCCGACTCCGAGCCCGGCGACGGCACGGGTCCACTACTGATCGCGTGGGACGGCTCAGAGCCCGCCGAGCACGCGACGGTCGCGGCCGGGCGGCTGTTCGCGGGGCGCGAGGCCGTCACGCTGTACGTCTGGCGCTCGCAGCTGCGCCATACCCTCTCCGGGCAGGCCCTGCGCCGCGCTCCGCTGAGCGAGCTGCGCGAGATCGCCGACGATCTCGACGCGGTGTTCGAGCAGTCGGCCGGCACGGAGGCCGAGCGCGGCGCCGAGCTGGCGCGCGAGCACGGGCTCGATGCCCGCGTCCGGACCGTCGAGTCGTCGGCGCCCGTCGCCAAGGCGGTCCGCGAAGCGGCGGCCGAGGAGAACGCGGCCGCGATCGTCATCGGCCGCCGCGGCCGCGGCGCGGTCGCCTCGGCGATCCTCGGCTCCGTCTCGTCCTCGGTCCTGCACGCGGCCGACCGGCCCGTGCTCGTCACCGGGTAGCCGGCGGTGCGCAAGCAGGCGCGATGACGGCGCCGATCGACCCCGTTCACGGCGCTCGGAATCCTCGACCTGATGGCAGTGGATCTCGGGCGTCGAGGTGGAGCCCGCCTGGGGAGCCCTGGGTCCGAGCGAACCGGCGCGACGACGGATCTAGACTCGGGTGGCATGCCCGACGAGCGCTTCGAGGATCACCTGATGCACCCGCGCGGCCGGGGCCGCGCGATTGACGGTGCGGCGCACGGCGCGGCCGGCGGCGCCGCCTGCGGCGATCTCGTGCGCTTCTCGCTCGCCGTCGAGGGCGAGCGCGTGCGCGCGGCGGGCTTCGAGGCCTCCGGCTGCGGCACGATGATCGCGGCCGGCAGCGCGGCGGTCGAGCTCGTCGAGGGCGCGGGACTGCTCGACGCCGCACGGGTCGGCGCGCCGCAGATCGCCGCCGAGCTGGGCGGCCTGAGCGCCGGCAAGCTGCACGCGGCCGACCTCGTCTCCGACGCGCTGCACCGCGCGCTCGGCGAAGCCGTCCGCGCCGGCGGACAGCTGGCGGCGGATTCCAACCGCACGCTCGTCGCGATGTCCGGCGGCGTGGACAGCGCGGTCGCCGCGCTGCTGGCCGGCGCGAGCGGAGACCCGGACGCGAACCGCCGTGGCACGACTCCGACAGCGCTGCTGGCCGGCGCGAGCGGGGACCCGGACGCGAATCGCGGCCGTACGACCCCGGCGGTCGTGCAGGAACCCGGAGAACATCGCGTCGCCGCCGTCACGCTCGAGTTGTGGACCGACGTCGACAACGACGGCGAGCGCTCGTGCTGCTCGGCGGCCGCGGTGCGCGGCGCGCGGCGCGTCGCGCACGACCTCGGCCTGGCGCACTTCACGCTCGACCTGCGCGAGGAATTTCGCGGCGGCGTCGTCGACCCGTGGCTCGCCGAGCACGCCGACGGGCTGACGCCGAACCCCTGCATCCGCTGCAACGGGCACGTCCGCCTCGACGCGATGCTCGACTTCGCCGACCGGCTCGGCGCGGCGACGCTGACGACCGGCCACTACGCGCGCCGCACCGACGACGGCTTGCTGCGCCTGGCGGTCGATCCGGCCAAGGACCAGACGTACATGCTCGCCGCGCTCGGCCGCGACGCGCTCACCAGGCTGCGGTTCCCGCTCGGCGAGCACACGAAGGCGCAGGTGCGCCGGATCGCCAGCGAGGCAGGGCTCGCGGTGGCCCGCAAGCCCGAGTCGCAGGACCTCTGCTTCCTCGCCGGCACCGGCCGCGCGGCGTTCCTCGCGCGCCACGGCGGCCTGGCCGAACGGCCCGGCGACATCGTCGACCGCACGGGTCGCGTGCTCGGTCGCCACGACGGCCACCACGGATTCACGGTCGGTCAGCGCAAGGGCCTGAGGATCGCCGGCAGCGAGCCGCTCTACGTCCTGGCGACGGACGCGCGCGCGAACACCGTCACCGTCGGGACGAGGGCCGACCTGCAGACGCGAACGGTCGACGTGCGCGGCGTGCGCCTGCACCGCGAGCAGCCCGACGCGGTCCAGCTGCGCTACCACGCGCCCGCGCTGCGCTGCCGCCTGGAGGGGAATCGAATCCATCTCGACGAGCCGTTCGACGGCGCCGCTCCCGGGCAGACGGCGGTCTTCCTGCGCGGAGACGCGATCGTCGGATGCGCCACAATCGCCGCGTGAGCCGGCCCGTGATGTCGACCGACGAGATCCGCGAGACGTTCCTGCGCTCCTTCGAGCAGCACGATCATCTGCGGCTGGCCTCGGCGTCGCTCGTCCCCGCGGCCTCCGACGCCTCGGTCCTGCTGACGACCGCCGGCATGCACCCGCTCGTGCCGTACTTCCGCGGCGAGGAGACGCCGCCGCACCCGCGCCTGGCGACGGTCCAGAAGTGCTTTCGCACGACCGACATCGAGAACGTCGGCAACACCGCCCGCCATCTGACGTTCTTCGAGATGCTCGGCAACTTCTCGATCGGCGACTACTTCAAGCGCGAGGCCGTCGAGATGGCCTGGGACCTGTCCCAGCGTGGATTCGGCTTCGATCCCGAGGACATCTGGATCACCGTCTTCGAGGGCGACGAGGAGCTGGGCCTGGGCCCGGACGAGGAGGCGATCGAGGCCTGGCTGGCGGTCGGGGTGCCGCGCGAGCGGATCGTCCTGTGCCCGCGCTCGGAGAACTTCTGGCAGGCCGGCGACAGCGGCCCCTGCGGGCCGTGCAGCGAGCTGTACCTCGACCGGGGGCTGCAGTGGGGCAGCGCCGACGACCTGCCGGGCGGGGAGAACGAGCGCTTCCTGGAGTACTGGAACCTCGTCTTCACGCAGTACGACCTCGGCCAGGACGCCGACGGCCGGCCGACGCTCGCGCCGCTGCCGGCCAGCAACATCGACACCGGCCTCGGCCTCGAGCGGATGGCCGTCATCCAGCAGGGCGTCGACACGGTCTTCGAGACCGACACGTTCGCGCCGCTGATGGCGCTCGGACGCGAGCTGGCGAGCGCCGACCCCGACGAGCGCGCGCTGCGGATCCTCGCCGACCACTCGCGCGCGCTCACGTTCCTGATCGCCGACGGCGTCGTGCCGTCCAACGAGGGCCGCGGCTACATCCTGCGGCGGATCATGCGCCGCGCGATCCAGCAGGGCCGGCGGATCGGGATCGCGCCCGGCTTCCTCGTGCGGTTCGTCGAGCAGGTGATCGCGACGATGGGCGCCGCCTACCCCGAGCTGCGGCGCGAGCGCGACGCGATCGCGCTGTGGGCGCGCGCCGAGGAGGAGGGCTTCGGACGCACCCTGGAGCAGGGCACGAAGCACTTCGAGGACGCCGCGCAGCGCGCCGGCGACGGCGGCACGATCTCCGGCGAGGACGCCTTCCAGCTGCACGACACGTTCGGCTTCCCGATCGAGATCACGACCGAGCTCGCGGCCGAGCGCGGCATGGCCGTCGACGAGGCCGCCTACGCGACGCTGATGGATCGGCAGCGCGAACGCTCGCGCGCCGTCGGCGGCAGCGATCCCGACGCTGCGTCGGCGGACGCGACCGGAGCGCCGAGCGCCGGCGACGTGCGCGAGCGCGCCCGCGAGCTGGCGCGCGCAGCCGGCTTTCAGACCGACTTCACCGGCTACGAGACGCTCGAGCAGCACACGACCGTCGGCTCGCTCGACGCGGGCGCCGGCGCCACCGTGCTCGTCAAGCTCGCCGAGTCGCCGTTCTACGCGACCGGCGGCGGCCAGGTCGCCGACGTCGGCACGATCGCCTGCGAGCGCGACGCCTGCTCGGCGCGCGTCGTCGACGTCGTCCGCGTCGGCGACGACCAGGCGCTGCTCGTCCGGGCCGAGCACGGCGAGCTGAAGGCCGGCGAGCGCGTCGTCGCGCGCGTCGACCGCGCCGCGCGCGGCGCGACGCAGGCCAACCACACCGCGACGCACCTGCTGCACGCCGCGCTGCGCGAGCGCCTCGGCACGCACGTGCGCCAGGCCGGCTCCTACGTCGGCCCCGACAAGCTGCGCTTCGACTTCTCCCACGGCGAGCGGATCGCGCCCGACGACCTGCAGGCGATCGAGGATCGCGTCAACGAGTGGATCCTGCGCAACGACAACGTGCGGCCGATCACGACGACGCTCGACGAGGCGCGCGCGCTCGGCGCGATGGCGCTGTTCGGCGAGAAGTACGGCGACGTCGTGCGGATGGTGCAGATCGGCGACGGCACGTACTCGCGCGAGCTGTGCGGCGGCACGCACGTGCGGTCGACCGCCGAGATCGGCGTCTTCACGCTGCTCGGCGAGAGCTCCAGCGCGGCCAACGTGCGCCGCATCGAGGCGATCACCGGGCCGGCGGCGGTCGCCCACCTGCGCGCCGGCGACGCCAAGGCACGCGAGGCGGCCGCGCTGCTGAAGACCGACGTCGAGCGGCTGCCGGAGGCGGTCGGCACCCTGCGCGAGCGCGTCAGGAAGGCGAAGGCGGCGGCGTCCAACGGCGCGCCGGCGACGGTCGACGCGGCCGCGCTGGCCGCGGCAGCAGTGCAGATCGCCGGGGCCGAGGTCGTCACCGAGATCGTCGACGGCGCCGCCGACGCGAAGCAGCTGATCGACGTCGCCGACCACGTCAAGGGCCGGCTCGGCGAGCAGTCGGTCACCGTCCTCGGCGCGGCCGTCGACGGGCGCGTGCATCTCGTCGCCGCGGTCACGCCGGCGCTCGTCGCACGCGGCGTCAAGGCGGGTGCCGTCGTCAAGGCGGCGGCGCAGGCCGCCGGGGGCGGCGGAGGAGGACGCGACACGATGGCGCAGGCCGGCGGTCGCGACGCCGACAAGCTTCCCGAGGCGCTCGCCGCCGCGCGCGCGGCGATCGAAGCCGCGCTCGCGGGCTAGCAGCCGGTGGTCGCCGCAGTTCGTACGCAGCGTGGGCGGCCGCGCGCTGTCCGCTCGGTGCGCGGAGCGCGTCGTCGCGGGGAGGCGCGCTGATGGCCGCGCCGGCCCAGACGCGCGTGCTCGCGCTCGACTACGGGATCGCGCGCTGCGGCTGCGCGCTGAGCGATCCGACGGGAACGCTGGCGACGCCGATCGAGCCGATCCTGCGCCCCGCGACGCGCAAGGGCCTTGCGCGCGTCTGCGATCTCGTCCGCGAACGAGAGGTCGGCCGCGTCGTCGTCGGCCTGCCGCTGTCGCTGTCGGGCGGCGACTCGGCGCAGACGCGCGAGACGCGCGACTGGGCGCAGCGGCTCGCCGAGCGCGTCGCCGTCCCCGTCGAGCTCTACGACGAGCGTTTCACGACGCTGCTGGCCAGCCGCGACCCCGGCGACCCGGCGGCGTCGGAGGACTCGCGCGCGGCCGCGCACCTGCTGAGCGGCTGGCTGGAGGCGCAGCGCGGCACGAGTGGCGCGTCGCCGCGGCGGGAGGCCGGGTAGCGTTCATGACGAAGTTCACGGCCAGATGAGCAGGTCACGCCGAGAAGATCCCAACGCACGCGCGGAGCGGACGGCCGCCGAGCGCGAACGCGCTCGCCTCGAGCGCGAGGCGCGCCGAGCGGGCAAGTCGCCCCCTGCGCCGCCGCCCGCCGAGCCCGCCGATCCAGCGCCCCCGCCATCCGCCGCACCGCCCGCCCATGACCACGCACCCCCGCCGGAGCCCAAACGTGCAGAGCCGACCCCGATCCGCCGCCAGGCACGAACGTCCAAGGCACGCTCCGCGCCGGCGCGCAGCGAGGGTCCGCGCCGCATCCAGCCACAGCCGCCGGCACCACCCGCCGCGCCCGCCGGAGAGCTCGACGACGGCCTCGACCGACCGATCGGCATCCGGCGCGTGCGGCGCCCGAGCCGGCCGATCGTGACGCCGCCCGGCGACACCCCGGCCGGTCCACGCCGTCGGCGACGCTCGATCGGCGGCCGGCTGATGGGCCTCGCTGCGCTCGCCGTGCTGGCGGTCGTCGTGATCGGCACGCTGATGCTCTTCCAGCCGTTCGGCAGCGCCGAGGGAGCGGCGGTCCGGATCACGATCCCGGAGGGGTCGAGCACGGCCGAGATCGGCGCGCAGCTCGCCGAGGCCGGGGTCGTCAGCTCGGGCTTCCTGTTTCGCGTCCGCGCGACGCTGTCGGGCAAGCGCGACAGCCTGCGCGCGGGCGAGCACACGCTCCACGAGGACATGACCTACGGCAAGGCGATCACGGCGCTCAGCACGCCCGAGGAGGCGGCGGCAGCGCCGACGGTGAGCGTCACGATCCCCGAAGGCCGCTCGCGCCGGGAGATCGTCGCGGTCGCCGAGAAGGCCGGGCTTCGCGGCAGCTACCTCGAGGCGTCCAAGCGCTTCGCCGGCGCGCTGAACCCGTTTCGCTACGGCGCGCCGCGGGGCACTCGCTCGCTGGAGGGCTTCCTCTACCCGGCGACGTACGAGCTCGACGCCGGCGCCCCGGCGCGCGACCTCGTCGAGCGCCAGCTCAAGGCGTTCGCCGACAACTTCGCCGGCGTCAACCTCGCCAGCGCGCGGCGCAAGAACCTCACCCCCTACGAGGTGCTGATCATCGCCTCGATGGTCGAGCGCGAGGCGCAGCTGGCCAAGGAGCGCCCGCTGATCGCCGCGGTCATCTACAACCGCCTGAGCGACAGCATGCCGCTGGGCATCGACGCCACGACGCGCTACGCGCTCAACAAGCCCAGCGGCGCGCTGCGGCAGTCCGAGCTGGAGCTCGACTCGCCCTACAACACGCGCCGGCGCAGCGGCCTGCCGCCGACGCCGATCGGCAATCCCGGGCTGTCGTCGATCCGTGCCGCGGCGGCGCCGGCGAACGTCGACTTCCGCTACTTCGTCGTCAAGCCCGGCACCTGCGGCGAGCACGACTTCGCCCGCACCCTCGAGGAGCACAACCGCAACGTCGCACGCTACAGCGCGGCGCGCGAGCAGGCGGGAAACCAGTCTCCGACGGCATGCTAGCGGCGACGGCCGCACGCTACGGCGTGCTCGGCTGGCCGGTCGGCCACAGCCGCTCTCCGGCGATGATGCGCGCCGCCGGCCTGGAGCGCTACCAGCGCCTGCCGGTCGCGCCGGCCGTCTTCGCCGACACCGTGCGCGCGCTGCACGGCGCCGGCTTCCGAGGCGCGAACGTGACGATCCCGCACAAGGAGGCGGCGCTCGCGCTGGCGACGACCGCCGGCGACGCGGCCCGCGAGATCGGCGCCGCGAACACGCTGAGCTTCGCCGCCGACGGCGCGATCGTCGCCGACAACACCGACGCACCCGGGCTGATCGCCGCGCTCGGCGACCGCCCGCTGGGCTCGGCGCTCGTGCTCGGCGCGGGCGGCAGCGCCCGCGCGGTCGTCTGGGCGCTCGTCCGCGCCGGCGCCGACGTAGCGATCTGGAACCGCACGCCGCGGCGCGCCGAGGGGCTCGGCGCGCGCGTCGTCGACCGCGCGATCGCCGCGGACGTCTTGGTGAACTGCACGAGCGTCGGCCTCGATCATTCGTCCACGCCGTTCAAGGATCTGCCGCTGGACGCCGATGGACTGCGCGAATACACGACCGTCGTCGACTTGGTCTACAGGGAAGGCGGAACAGCGCTCATTCGCGAAGCCGGGCAGCGGAGCATCGACACCGTCGACGGTCTCGAGATCCTGGTCTGCCAGGGAGCGCTGAGCTTCTCCCGGTGGACAGGACTGCCGGCACCGCTGGGCTTGATGCGCGCAGCCGCGCGTGACCGCCGATCAGATACTCGATGCTCCCCGAACCCATCCCTCTGAAACCGTCCGCCACCGACCGGATGGACCCGGATGGCATCACGAAGCCGCGGCACCCCGGCGGGCCGGCGCGGTTCCTGACCGACGTCATCGTCGATCTCGGCCTCGTCCCCCGCGACCGCGTGACGGCGGCCGTCGAGGAGGGCCGGCGCAACGGCAAGATGCCCGAGGAGGTGCTCGTCGAGCAGGGAGCGCTGACGGCCGACGGGCTGTCGCGCGCGGTCGCCGAGCGCCACGGCCTCGACCATCTCGATCTCGCCATCTACAAGCCCGACATGACGGCGGCGAACCTGATCTCGATTCCCGCCGCCAAGCGCTACGAGGCCGTCCCCGTCGACTTCCTCGACGACCGCACGCTGCTCGTCGCGATGTCCGACCCGGCCAACGTGCTCGCCGTCGACGACATCGCGCTGCTGACCGGCAAGGAGATCCGCCCGGCGGTCACGAGCCGCGAGGACATCCTCAACCTGATCTCGCGCCTGACGCACCTCGACGACGTCGTCACCGACGACCTCTACGGCGACGAGGACGAAGCGCCCGCCGAGATCGTCGACCTGCGCGAGTCGGCCGACGACGCGCCGGTCATCCGCCTCGTCAACCAGATCATCGCCCAGGCCGTCGAGCAGGGCGCCTCCGACGTGCATCTCGAGCCGAGCGGCAACGAGCTGCGCGTGCGCTTCCGGATCGACGGCGTGCTCATGGAGACCGCGCAGGTGCAGCGGCGGATGGTGCTCGGCGTGATCAGCCGCGTGAAGATCATGAGCGACCTCGACATCTCCGAGCGGCGCGTGCCCCAGGACGGTCGCGTCGGCCTGACGATCGACGGCCATCACATCGACCTGCGCGTCGTCACGCTGCCCAGCGTGCACGGCGAGTCGGTCGTGATCCGCATCCTCGACAAGACGTCGATCGTGATGGACCTCGAGAAGCTCGGCATGGCGACCCAGGAGCGCGACCGCTTCGAACGCGGCTTCCATCAGGCCTACGGCGCGGTCCTCGTCACCGGCCCGACTGGCTCGGGCAAGTCGACGACGCTGTACGCCGCGCTGTCGGACCTCAACACGGTCGAGAAGAACATCATCACGATCGAGGACCCCGTCGAGTACCAGCTCGAGGGCATCACCCAGGTGCAGGTCAACCCGCGCGCCGGGCTGCACTTCCACACCGGCCTGCGCTCGATGATGCGCGCCGACCCGGACATCATCATGGTCGGCGAGATCCGCGACCGCGAGACCGCGCAGATCGCGATCGAGTCCGCGCTGACCGGCCACCTCGTGCTCTCGACGCTGCACACCAACGATGCCGTGTCGACCCTCGTGCGCCTCATCAACATCGGGGTCGAGCCCTTCCTGGTGGCGTCGGCCGTGAACGTGGCGGCGGCCCAGCGGCTGGTGCGCAGGATCTGCAAGGATTGCAAGGAGTCCTATCGGCCCACGGCGGACGAGCTGGCGCTCTTCGCCCCGGACCCGGGGCCGGAAGTCCTCTACCGCGGGCACGGCTGCAAGGCCTGCCGTAACGTGGGCTATGCGGGCCGGATGGCGCTCTACGAGGTGTTTGCCGTCGATGCGGAGGTGCGTCGCATGCTGATCGACGGCGCGGACGGGGACAAGATCCAGCGCTACGCGATCGAGTCGGGCATGCTCACGCTCACGCAGTGCGGCTTCCGCCAGGCCGCAC
>JAUYGN010000092.1 GCA_030690545.1 Solirubrobacteraceae bacterium | reverse complement strand
CCGCCGGAAGCGCCGCTGCCGCCGGGTCGGCCGCAGCCGCCGGTTCCGCCGCGGCCGGGGCGAGCTCCTCGACCACGCCGCCGGCTGCCTCGACGCAGGCCGCCGCGCGCGCCGCCGCAGCCGCGCGCACCCCGACGCCGGCGGCGTACAGCAACGGCACGACCGGTCAGGAGACCCATGAGTCGGCGGCCGCCCGCCCCGAGCCGCTGATCGCTCCGCCATCGGCGTTCGACGACGACGAGGACGACGACGAGGGCCGCGGCCTCGGGAGCCGCCGCGTCGGCCTGATCATCGGCGGCGCGGTGACGTCCGTCGTCGTCGCGGTCGTCCTGATGGTCGCGCTGACCGGCGACGACCCGGCGCCCGCGCCCAATGACTTCGGCGACACCCCGCCGGCGCAGAGCGACGCTCCCGCTCCGGCGCCTCCGGTCGGCTCGGGTACCGCGACGGACGGTCCGGCGACCCTCTCGACCGCCCAGCGGCGTGGCACGAACGTCGCCGTGCTCAACGGCACGACGCAGACCGGCCTCGCTCGCAACGTCGCCGACAGGATCGAGCAGGGCAGCTACACGGTGGCCAGCGTCGGCGACAACGCCGATCAGACCCTGCCGGCGACGATCGTCTCCTACACGACCGGCAACGAGCAGGCGGCGCGCGAGGTGGCGAGGCTGATCGAGATCGACCGCGGCTCCGTGCAGCTCGCCGACGCGAACACGACGGCCGCCGCGTCCGCCGACGTCGTCGTGACCGTCGGCTCGGACAAGATCGAGTAACCCGCTCCGGAGGCGTATGGCCGGCTTCAACGAGGTCCTGCTCGTGCGCCACGGGGAGACCGACGACAACGTGGCCGCTCGCTTCCAGGGTCAGCTCGACACCCCCCTCAACGAGCGCGGGCGGGCGCAGTCGCACGCGCTCGCGGCCCGGCTGCGCGCGGAGGGCGTGCGCGCGCTGTACTGCAGCCCGCTGCGGCGCGCACGCGAGACGGCGCAGATCGTCGGCGCCGCGATCAAGCTCGAGGCGGTGCTCGACGAGCGCCTGATGGAAGCCGACGCCGGTGCCTGGTCGGGCCGGCCGATCGCCGAGATCGTCGCCGGCGAGGCGGCCGAGTACGAGCGCTGGCGCGCCGCCGACCCGACGTTCCGCTTTCCGGCCGGGGAGTCGGTCGCCGAGCAGGCGCAGCGGATCGCCGCCGCGCTGGCGGACATCGTCGCCGGGCCGCTGCCGGCGCTCGTCGTCACGCACGGCGGCACGATCCGCGCCGTGCAGGGCATCGACCGTCCGGCGGGCGGGTCGATCGGCAACTGCGCGCTGTTTCGCCTGACGGCGCCGTCGGCGAGCACGCCATGACGAGGACCGCGCCGATCGCGTTCGCGGTGCTCGTCGTCGCCACCTTCGCGGCGTTCTTCGCCGCGCAGGCGCTGAAGACGACGCCGCCCAACGTGCAGGACATCCGGGCCGATCCCTTCTTCTCGCCCAACCGCGACGGGCGCTTCGATCGTGCGCGGATGTCGTTCTTCCTGAAGCGCTCCGACGACGTCACCGCGACGGTCGTCAACCGCGCCGGCGACGAGATCCGCATGCTCGAGGACAACGAGCCGCTGACCGCCGGCGAGCGCATGCGGCTCGTCTGGGACGGAACCGACGACCGCGGCGAAGCGGTGCCCGACGGGATCTACCGGATCCGCCTGAACCTGCGCCGCCAGGGCCGCTCGGTGCTCGTCCCGCGCAACATCCGCAAGGACACGGTGCCGCCGTCGGTCCGCGTCACGTCGATCGGCCCGGACCGCACGCCCGGTGCCGAGCTGCTGCCGCGCGCCGACGGCGCCCCGGCGCGCATCAACTTCCAGACCGGCGGTCGGCGCAGGGAGATCGTCGTCTACCGCACCGACGTGCGCCCGGCGCGCGCCGTCTTCGACGAGCCGATCAGGCTGGCCGACGATGCGACGCGCTGGGAGTGGGACGGCACCGCCAACGGCCGGCGGGTCGCGGCCGGGACCTACGTCGTCGTCGTGCGGGCGCGCGACCAGGCCGGCAACATCGGCTCGTCGGTGCCGGTCCCGCCGCGCCCGGAGTTCGGCGAGCCGTTCGCCGGCCGCGGCGGGATCACCGTTCGCTACCTGACCGCGCAGGGCCCGTCCGGGCCGGTCAAGGCGCGCGAGACCGCCTCGGTCGCCGTCGACTCGGTCGGCGAGCGCTTCACCTGGCGGCTGCGCCGCGTCGGCTCGAGCGCCGTCCGCAACAGCGGCAGCGGCACGCGCTCGCGCGTCGTGCGCTTCCAGGCCCCACCCGGCAAGTCGGGCCTCTACGTCTTCGAGGTGCGCACGCGCACGCGCCGCACCGCGACGCCGCTCGTCGTGCAGTCGCGCAGCGACAACGACGTCCTCGTCGTGCTGCCGGTGACGACGTGGCAGGGACTCAACCCCGTCGACGACGAGGGCGACGGACGCCCGAACACGCTCTCGGCCGGGCTGCCGGTGCGCGTCGCCCGGCCCTACGTCAAGGACGGCCTGCCCGACCAGATCCGCCGCAACGAGGCGCTCCTGCTGGCCCAGCTCGACCGCGCCGGCCGCCGCTACGACCTGACGACCGACGTCGCGCTGGCGCGCGGCGAGGGACCGACGCTCGACGGCCACCGCGGCGTGATCATCGCCGGCGACGCGCGCTGGCTGGACGCCGGCGTGGCACGCTCGCTGCGCGACTTCGTGCGCGACGGCGGCCGCCTGCTGTCGGTCGGCACCGGATCGCTGCGCCGCAGCGTCACGCTGACGGCGGGCGGTCGCGCGATCTCGCCGACGCAGCCGACGGCGCGCGACCTGTTCGGCGCCCAGCTCGCCCCGATCGTGCGCGAGCCGGTGACGCTCGTCAACACCGCCGACCGGATCGACCTGTTCTCCGGCACCACCGGCCAGTTCGGCACCTTCGGCGCCTTCGAGCAGACGATCGACGTGGAGGGCGGCGCGAGCGCGGTCGCCGCGTCCGCGGCGACGCAGGACGCCACCCGCCAGGTGATCGTCGCCGCGCGCGTCGGCCGCGGGCTGGTGATCCGGCCGGGCCTGCCGGAGTTCTCCGCCTCGCTGCGCGAGAACCCCGAGCTCGCCGAGCTGCTGACGCGCATCTGGACGCTGTTGCGGACGCGATGATCGGCGCGGTGACAACGCTCGGGGAGGTCGCCCAGACGGCGGGGGTCGTCGTCGCGGCGCTGCTGGCGGCCGCCGTCCTGCTGGCCCGCTCGCCGCGCGCCCGCGCCACCGCGATGCTCGGCGCGCTGGTCCTGACGCCGGTCCTGCTGCTGGCGAACATCTGGTCGACGCCGCAGCTGCAGCCGCTGCGCGAGCGCCCGCTGCTGGCGCTCGCCGCCGCCGGCGGCGGGCTCGTCGTGCTCGCGCTCGGCGCGCTCGCGATCCATCGCCGGCCGGCGCTGCTCGCGCTCGCCGCGGCGGCGGCGCTGCCGTTTCGCGTGCCGATCGAGTCCGGCGGCGACACGGCGAACCTGCTCGTGCCGCTGTATCTCGTGATCGCCGCCGGCGTGCTCGCCTACGCGGTGCCGCGCCTGCGCGCGACGCGCGGGCTCGACGACCCCGCGCCCGGCGAGGGCGCCGGCGAGCATCGGCGCGAGCACGAGCGCGGGGCGCTCGAATGGCTGCTGGCGGGGGCGATCGTCCTGTACGCCGCGCAGGCCGCCTACTCGAGCGACTTCGACGCCGCGCTCGCGCAGACGATCTTCTTCTACGTCCCGTTCGCGCTGCTCTACGCGCTGCTCGTCCGGATTCGCTGGACGGCCGCGCTGGCGGGCCGCTGCCTGATCGTGCTGCTCGTGCTCGCGGCGGCCTTCGTCGGGATCGGCTTCGTCGAGTACGCCAAGCGCGAGCTGCTGCTCAACCCGAAGGTGATCAGCTCCAACCAGTTCGAGATCCACTTCCGCGTCAACTCGCTGTTCTTCGATCCGAACATCTACGGGCGCTTCCTCGTCACGGTGATGCTCGCCGTCGCGGCGGTGCTGCTGTGGTGCCGGCGCCCGGCGCTCGCCGCCGGCTGCGTGGCGGCGCTGGCGCTGCTCTGGGCGGGGCTCGTGCTGACGCTGTCGCAGTCCTCCTTCACGGGCCTGCTCGTCGGGCTGACGGTGCTCGGCGGGCTGCGCTGGGGCGCCGGGCGGGCGGCGGCGGTCGTCGCCGGCTTCGCGGTCACCGGCCTGCTCGTCGTGCTCCTCGCGCCGGGCGTGGTCGGCCTGCAGGGCTCGGCTGACAACGTCACGAGCGGACGCTGGTCGCTCGTGCGCGGCGGCGTCGAGCTGGCCGCCGAGCGCCCGCTCACCGGCTGGGGGGCGGCTGCCTTCGAGACCGAGTACCGCGCCCGTGAGAAGACCTCCAGCGCGCGCGCGACGGCGGCCTCGCACACGATCCCGATCACCGTCGCGGCCGAGCAGGGCATCGGCGGCCTGCTGCTCTACCTGGCGCTCGTCGGCACCGCGATCGCGACGTTGCTGCGCCGCGCGAGCGGCTCGATCATGCGAGCGGCGGTGGCCGCGGCGTTCGCCGCGCTCGTCGTGCACACGCTGCTCTACGCGGCGTTCCTCGAGGACCCGCTGACCTGGGCGCTGCTGGCGCTCGGGTCCGTGCTGGCGGCCGGCGCGGCACGCGAGCCGGATTCGGGGACGGCGCCCGCGCCGCCGTCCGCGCCGAGCCCGGCCGCGACCTCCGAGCCGACCTCGGAGCCGTGAGCGAGCGGGCGGCGCTCGCCGCGCTGACGCTCGCCGCCGTCATCGCCTGGGCGCTCGTTCCGACCTACCCCGACTACGACGCCTACCACCACCTCGTCTGGGGCCGCGACCTGCTGGCCGGCGCCACCCCCGGCTTCGAGGACCCGTTCGCGCCGACGCAGCATCCGCTCTACCTCGCGCTCGGCGCGCTGCTGTCGCTCGCCGGCGAGCACGCCGACCGGCTGCTCGTGCTCGTCACCGTGCTCAGCCTCGTCGCGCTGATCGCGGCGGCCTACGTGCTCGGCCGCGCGCTGTTCGGCACGGCGCCGGCGCTGCTCGGCGCGCTGCTCGTCGGATCGAGCTTCGCGTTCCTGCTCTACGCGGTGCGCGCCTTCGTCGACGTGCCGTTCCTCGCGCTCGTCGTCTGGGCGGCCGCGCTCGAGGTCCGGCGCCCGCGCCGCGGCGCGTTGCCGATGACGTTGCTCGCGCTCGCCGGGCTGCTGCGACCGGAGGCGTGGGTGCTGGCGGGCCTGTATTGGCTGTGGTGCCTGCCGGAACGCTCGCCGCGCGCGCGCGGCGGCCTGCTGGCGCTCGCCGCCGGCGCGCCCGTGCTGTGGTGCCTCGTCGACCTCGCCGTCACCGGCGACCCCCTCTTCAGCCTGACGAGCACGCAGGCGCTGTCGGAGTCGCTGGACCGCGAGCGCGGCCTGGGCAACGTGCCGGGCACGTTCGTCACGCACCTCGCCGACCTCGCGCGTCCGCCGGTCGCGCTGGCCGGGGTGATCGGGCTCGCGCTCGCGCTGCGCCGCTTCGGCTGGCGGGCGCTCGCGGTCCCGCTCGCGCTGTGCGGCGCGGGCGCGCTGACGTTCGCGGCGATCGGCGTCGCCGGGCTGTCGCTGATCCCGCGCTACCTGACGCTGCCCGCCGTCGCGCTGTGCGTGCTGGCCGGCTATGCGGTGCTGGGCTTCACGACGCTGCAGCCGGGGCCGCTGCGCACGCGCTGGCGTCGCGCGGCGGCCGGCGCGCTCGTCGTCGGCGTCGCGTTCCTCGTCGTCAAGGCGGGCAGCTTCGGTGCGCTGCGCGACGAGCTGCGCTTCATCGACCGCACGCACGGCGAGCTGAGCGGCCTGCTGGCGCAGCCGCGCGTGCAGGCGGGGCTGCGCTGCGGCGCGCTGACGTTCCCGACCTACCGGCTCGTGCCCGACGCGCGCTGGCTGCTCGATGCCGACGCCGACGCCGTTCGCACGCGGGCGGGCGAGGGCGGCGCGCTGCGCTCGCCTGGCGCGGTTGCCGTCTACATCGCCGGCGACGCGAAGTTCGAGCGGCGCTTCGGACGCGCCGACGGCGTGTCGCGCGCGACGAACCGACCGCCGGGCGCCGCTGCGTCCGCCGTGCACGGGCCGTTCCGCGCCGCGGTCTCATGCCCGGCGCGTCCGCGCTAGTCTCGGCGGAGTGAAGGTCCTCACGACCAAGCCGTTCCTGATCGGACTGGGGGCTCTGGCGGCGATCGCGTTGATCGTCTTCGCGCTCGTGCTCGCGCTGTCCGGCGGCGACGACGACGACAGCGCCGCGGCGGTCGAGCCGAGCATCGGCACGGTCAGCGCGAACAGCCTGAAGATCGGCGACTGCGTGACCGACGCGAACGCCAACCAGGGCGACGTGACGACGTTCGAAGCGGTCAGCTGCGACCGGCCGCACGACGGCGAGATCTTCACGCTGATCGAGCTCGAGGGCGGCGAGAAGGCACGCTATCCCGGCGTCGAGTTCGTCAACGGCAAGGGGCAGCGCGGGTGCCGTGCGCGGCTGCGCCGCCAGGCCACCGCGGAGGCGTTCCGCGATCCGCAGCTGGGCTACAAGTACGTCTATCCGACGCAGGCCAGCTGGGCCGACGGCGATCGCGAGATCACCTGCCTGGCGACGTTCAAGCAGCCCCGCACGGGCAAGCTGCCGCAGCGCCCGCAGTCCGACGACGACACCTGACCCGTCGCTCAGCGCGAGGCGATGCCCAGCGCGCGCAGCCGCTCCCACAGCGGCGCGTTGACGCGCTCGGCGGTCTGCTCGAGCGCCCACGCGCGCAGCGCCGCGTCGGGAGCCAGCCGCGCGCCGGCCTGCGCGCGCAGCGCCGCGACGAAGGCGTCGGCGTCGGGTACGGTCGTCACGGCGCGTCCCCAGGTGTGCACGCCGGCGAGCTCGGGTGAGATCGTCCGCCGCCCGAGGCACGCGTACTTGAGGATCCGGTAGGGCAGCGCGGCGTCGTTGAAGGGCTCGACGCGGAACGGCAGGATCCCGACGTCGGCGCAGAGGATCAGCCGTGCCGCCTCGTCGTCGGAGCGCCGGCCCAGCCAGACGAGGTTGGGGGCGCTGCGGCACCAGGCGAAGTCGGCGTCGCCTGCGCACTCGTCGTCGTGCCAGGCGCCGACGAGCAGCAGCACGAGCTCGGGCATCCGCTCGGCGACCGCGCGCAGCAGCGCCCAGTCGGTGCGCCACCCGAGATGGCCGAGCGAGACGGCGATCACGGCGCTGCCCGGATCGGGCGCCGGGAAGGAGTCGGCCGCCAGGCCGACGACCTGCGCCTCGCGACCGGCCGCGCGCTCGAGCTCGGCGAGCTTGCCCGAGGCGACGAACGTCAGCGCCGAGCGCGCGGCGGCCTGCTCGTGCAGCGCGGCGAGCCGGGCGCGCATCGGCGGCGACGCGTCGTAGGCGGCCTCGTAGCGATCCCAGCGCCCGTACCAGAGCTCGGCGGCGGGGCGCGCGGCGAGCAGCGCGCGCGCCAGCGGCCATTGCACGGGATGGAAGATCGCGACCGCGCGCAGGTCGCCGTCCAGCGCGCGCAGCAGCCGGCGGGCCGTCGTGCCGGCCACGCGATCGCGCAGCGCCGTGGGCAATCGCGCCACCGCGCCGTACGGAATCCGCGGCGGATCGGCGGCGACGACGCCGTCGGCGCGCAGCAGATCGCGGGCCTGGTCGGCGAGGATGAACCCCTCCAGCGGTCGCGGCAGGAGCAGGAGGGCACGCGGATCCGGCACGGGCGGACAGTAGCGTGGCGCGCGTGGGCTGTCTGAAAACCACCGGCCGTCGCGCAGCGGACGGCTAGCGATGCGCGGCCTGTTCGCTCGTCTGCTGGCCGGCGGCGCCGCCTACCAGGCGGCCAGCCTGCTGTCGGCGGTGCTCGCGCTCGTCACGCTGCCGCTCTACACCCGTGCGCTCAGCCGGGCGGACTTCGGCATCGCCGAGACGCTGCTGACGTTCATCATCCTGGCCTCGATCCTGCTGCGCTTCGGACTCGGCGAGGCGTTCGTGCGCTTCCACTTCCAGACGCCGGAGGAGGACCGCGACCGCCTCGCGCGCACGACGACCGCGACGGTGCTGCTGACGACGACGCTCGCCGGGCTGCTGGCGATGCTGCTGGCGGGGCCGCTGAGCAGGCTGCTGCTCGGCTTCGAGGACGCGGGGCTGATGCGGATCGCGGTCGTCGGGCTGTGGGCCTTCACGAACCTCGAGATCGCCTACGCGCTGCTGCGCGTGGAGGAGCGCCGGCGCGCGTACGTCGCCGCGTCGCTGTGCAACGTCGTGCTGACCGTCACGCTGACGGTGACGCTCGTCGTCGTGCTCGACGGCGGCGCGCGCGGCTATCTGGCCGGCAACTACCTCGCGTCGGTCGTCGTGCTGGCCGGGCTGTGGTGGCTGCTGCGCGGCCGGATCGGCCTGCGGCCGCAGATGCGGCTCGGGCCGCTGCTCGCCTTCGGCGTGCCGACCGTTCCCGCCGAGGCGACCGTCTTCGCGCTGCACGTGATCGACCGCGCCTACCTGCTGCGCACGCAGAGCGCGGCGGCGGCCGGCCTGTTCGCGCTGTCGGTCAAGCTCGCGACGGCGGTCATCCTCGCCGTGCGCGCCTTCCAGCTCGCCTGGCCGCCGCTGGCGTACTCGATCGGCGACGACCGTCAGGCCGGGCGCTTCTACGCGGCGGTGACGACCTGGTACGTCGTCGCGACCGGCTTCGTCGTCGCCGGCCTGGCGCTGCTCGGGCGCTGGCTCGTGCGACTGCTCGCCGCGCCGGAGTACTTCGAGGCGCACGAGGCGCTGCCGTGGGTCGCGCTCGGCTGGTCGATGTACGGCCTGTTCCTGCTCGTCGTCACGATCGGCGGCCGCGCCGGCGTGACGACGCGCAACTTCCCCGCCGCGCTGGCGGGCGTCGTCGTGAACGTCGTCGCGCTCGTCGTGCTCGTCGAGCCGCTCGGCATCGCGGGCGCCGGGATCGCGCTCGTCCTCGCCTACGCCGTGATGCTCGTCGTCCTGCACTTCCTGACCCGGCGGCTGTTCACGGTGCCGTTCGAATGGGGGCGGCTGGCGCACGCGGTCGCGCTGCTGGCCGGGGTCGTCGTCGCCGGCGAGCTGCTGGCGCCCGACGGCGGCGCGGCCGGGTTCGCGCTGCGGGCCGGCGCGCTGGCGCTGCTGCCGGCGCTGTTCGTCGTCACCCGCTTCGCGCGCCCCGAGGAGCTCGCCGCCCTGCGGCGCCTGTGGTCGAGCCGGCGGCCGCGCAAGGCGCGTTAGAGGGCGCTCTTGATCGCGCGCTCGAAGGCGTTGAAGCCGAACGAGCCTTCCAGGCGCGCGGTGGTGCGGCCGTCCTCGTCGAAGACGAACAGCCACGGCTCGGTCGGTAGGCCGAAGGCGCGCAGCGGCGGCCGCAGCCCCTTCTTGGGATCGTTGTCGACGTAGACCTCCTGGTGGATGAACTCCATCCGGTTGCCGTAGGTCGCCTTGAGCTGCAGCGCGATGTCGACGACGGGGCCGCAGACACGCGACGCGCAGAGGGCTGGCGTCGCGAACAGCAGGGCGACCGGGCGCTTGCCGATCACGTCGGCGAAGTCGACGCCGTGCATGTCGTCGGGCGGGATGCGCGTCTCGATCGCCTCGACGTTGCCGCTGGCCGAGGCGACCGTGTCGGTGTTGATCGACGGCGGTCGCGCGCCGGGACGCGGGACCGGGTCGCGACTCGCGGCGGTGACCGTCAGCGCGGCTGGAGCGGCGACGAGCCGCCCCCGGACCTGCGTGACGACGAGGATCGACTGCTTGCCCGTGCGCGGGAACGGGACCTGGGCCTCGTAGACCGCGGCGAACGGATCGTCCTCGCCGGCCGCGGTCTGGCTGCGGAACGCCGGATCGGTGATCAGCAGGTCGGCGGGCGCCGGGAACGGGCCGCGCGCCCTGGCGTCGGGGCCGTCGGCGACATACACGGCGGTCTTGCCGTAGACGAAGCCGGTCTGCTCGTCGATGACGCCGAAGGCGAGCCGGTTCTCGCCCGGCGTGTAGAGCGTCCCGGCGAGCGCGACCTGCGGCCCGGTGACGTTGATCGCATCGGCGACGGCCTGCAGCGTGCGGCCGGCCGTGGCCGGGAAGTCCGCCGCGCTGGACTGCGTCGCGCCCTTGAGCTGCTCGCGAAGCTCCGCCGAGGATGCGGCGAGCGGAGCCCGCGACGTGTCGCCGGAGCTTGCGCCGCAGCCCGTCAGGAGGAGCGCGGCGACGGCAGCGACGACGACGCGTGGGAGGGGCACGCGCGGAGCGTATCGCTCGTCATCCTCCTGTCGGCCGCGCGACGCCGGTCTCCCCGCGGCCGCTGCACGCCTCTCCGCGCGTCACAAGCGCCGCGAGCGGATGATCCGCGTCACAGCGGTCGGCTCCGCGGCACTTAACAGGTGTGAGCACGTATGCGACCGGTGGGCGCTGACGATGCCGTACGTCTCGTGCGAGGCGTGCGAGCTGCGGTTTCACGCCGTCGCGACGCACAGCACGGTCGCCCGCTGCCCGAGCTGCGATGCCGCGATCGACGGTGACGACGAGCGTGCGCTGCGCGGAGCGCGGGCGTCCGCCGGTAGCGCGGTGCACACCGCGCTGGACGGGCACGCCCTCGTCCTGCTGACGTTCTTCGTGCGCCGCGCGCTCGAGGCCGAGGCGGGGATCGCGCTGTGGGCCGAGACGGTCGCGCATGCGCACCTCGCCGCGCGGCGCCTGCGGACGAGCAGCGAGGCGGTCGGGTGGCTGGACGCGATGGCCTACCGGCAGCTCGCCCGGTTTCGCGCGACGGGTCGCACGGAGAGTCGCGCGCTGCGCCGACTCGGCCTCTGCCCACCCGTGCCCGCGGCCGAGGAGATCGTCGGCCTCGACGTGCTCGCCGGCCTGCCCGCGCTGCGCAGCGAGGTCGCGCGGCGGCTTGCGCTGCTGCCCGAGGGCACGCGCGAGATCGTTCGCCTGTGCGTCGTCGAGGGCCATCCCACCGCTGCGGTCGCAGCGCAGGTGGGGATCAGCCAGGAGGATGTGCGCCGCCAGGTCAGCAACAGCCTGCGCGCGGTCGCTCATACGCTGGCCCGGCCGCCGGCGCCCGAGGCGATCGACGGGCTTCCCAGCCTCGCGGCGTGGCTGGCGGCGGCGCGCGCGGGCTGAGCGCGCCGTCTTGTCACGATGGCGTGACCGCGGCGGGCGCCCGCGCCGGCCGGAGCTCGCGGCGGCCCCGATGCCGCGTGAGGCGAAGTCCGCCTCATGGGCAGCCCATCGGCGACGGCGGGACCCGCGGCGATCCGCTGACGGCCGCGATCCGCAGCGCGACCTCGTCGACGAAGCACCACGACCAGTCCTCGCCGGGCTGGATCGAGCGGATCAGCGGATGGCCGCTGGCGCTCGCGTGCGCGGTCGCGTGGCGGTTCGGCGAGTCGTCGCAGCAGCCGACGTGGCCGCACGTCAGGCAGATCCGCAGGTGGCACCACGGGTCGCCGGTGACGAGGCAGTCGACGCAGCCCTCCGCTGCGTCGGGCAGCTCGGTGATCGTGACCGCGTCGAGATGGGTGCAGCGTGCCATGGCGCCTCCGGGTGTCCTCAGGTCTGTGTGATCGGCAGTCGCACGCGAAAGGTCGTGCGGCCAGGTTCGGATCGGGCGGTCAGCGAGCCGTCGTGGCGCTCGACGACGATCTGCCGCGCGGTCGAGAGGCCGAGGCCGGTGCCGGCGCCGACGTCCTTCGTCGTGAAGAACGGCTCGAAGATCCGCTCGCTGATGTCGTCCGGGATGCCGGGGCCGTCGTCGGAGACCTCGATCACGGCGCCGTCGCCGTCGCGCCGCGTCGTCAGCGTGATCGTGCCCCGCTCGCCGAGCGCGCCGATCGCGTTGTCGAGCAGGTTCGTCCAGACCTGGTTGAGCTCCGAGCCGCGCACCATCGTGCGCGGCAGCGCGCGGTCGTAGTCGCGCTCGACCTCGATCGCCGTGTGCTTGAGCTTGTGGCCGAGCACCGTCAGCGTCGTCTCCAGGCCCTCGTGCAGGTCGACCTCGACGAGCCCGCCGCGGTCCATGTACGCGTAGCTCTTGACGGCGCCGACGAGCGCCGAGATGCGGTCGGTCGACTCGCACAGCTCGCCCGAGACGCGACCGATCGTCAGCGTCGCGGCGACCCAGCGCAGCGCCGGCCCGGTCGCCGGGCCGGCGACCGCGGCGACGCGATCGAGCCAGTCCTCGTCGACGCCGGCCGTCGCGAGCGGCTCGGCGAGCCGCCACGGCTCGGCGACGCCGAGCGCCTCGAGGCGCTCGAGCAGCTCGTCCTCGGCATCGGCGGCGTCGAGCGCGTCGAGCGCCGTCGCCGTCGCCGCGCGCGCGATCGCCTCCTGCTGCAGGTCGACGAGCTGCTCGGCGTCGGCGCGCTCGACGCCGGACCTGACGAACTTCACGAGCGTCGACTGCACGACCTCGACCTCCTCGCGCAGCGCCGACGCGGCGCGCCGCGACGCCGCGGCCGGGTTGTTGAGCTCGTGCGCGAGCCCGGCTGCCATCGTGCCGAGCGCGGCGAGCCGCTCGTGGCTCTGCTCGATCCCGCCGAGGCGCTGCATGACCGGGGCGACGCGGCGCATGACCGTCTGGTGGACGGCCGGCTGGGCGAAGATCAGCCTGCGGAACTCCTCCGGCGCGACGATCGCCATGTGGCAGACGGACTCGGCGACGATGCTGACCGGCAGCGGGTCGCCGGTCAGCACGGAGATCGCGCCGATCCAGGTCGGCGCGCGCTGGTGGCCGACGGGCTCGATCTGCCCGCGGTTGGCCATCTGCGTCAGCGCCGTGCCCTCGAGCAGGAGGATGACGCCGGGCACGTGCTCGCCCTGGGCGATGATCGCCTCGCCGGGCTCGGCGTCGCGCACCGTCGCGTGCGCCGTCCATTCGGCGAGCTGCGCGTCGTCGATCCCGTCGAAGAGGTCGACGGGACGCAGGTCGGCGACGGTGACCGCGGCGGTCATGCCTCGACGAGGTACTGGTGGACGAGCGAGACCGCCATCGAGCCCTCGCCGACGGCGCTGGCGACGCGCTTGATCGAGCGCGCGCGGACGTCGCCGGCGACGAAGACGCCGGGCACGCTCGTCTCGAGCAGGTACGGGTCGCGCTTCAGCGGCCAGCCGGCGTCGCGGACGTCGGGGCCGGCGAGCAGGAAGCCGTGCGCGTCGCGCGCGACGACGCCCTCGAGCCAGTCGGTGTGCGGCGAGGCGCCGATGAAGACGAAGCACGCGTCGACGTCGAGGTCGTACTCGCCGCCGGCCGTGCTCGCGACGCGCAGATGTCCCAGCCGCCCGTCCGCGCCGTGCGCCGCGATCGCCGAGCTGCCGGTGCGCACCTCGACGTTCGGCAGCTCGGCGAGCTGCTCGATCAGGTAGTGCGACATCGACGCCTCCAGCGACGGACCGCGGACGAGCATCGTCACCTGGCGCGCGTAGCCGCTGAAGTGCACGGCGGCCTGGCCGGCGGAGTTCGCGCCGCCGATCACGACGACGTGCTGCTCGGAGCACGAGCGCGCCTCGGTCATCGCCGCGCCGTAGTAGATCCCGGTGCCCGTCAGCTCGCTGAAGCCGGGAGCGGTCATCTGCCGGTACGACACGCCCGAGGCGATGATCACGCAGTTGGCGCTCAGGACGCCGCCGCCGCTGAGCGCCACGAAGCGCCCGGCGCCCTCGGCGCGCAGCCCGACGGCGTCCTGCACCGTCAGCAGCTCGGCGCCGAGCCGGCGCGCCTGGTCGGTCGCGCGGCGCGCGAGGTCCGAGCCGCTGAGGCCCGCCGGGAAGCCGAGGTAGTTCTCGATCCGGCTCGACTGCCCGGCCTGGCCACCGGGCGCCTCGCGCTCGACCATGATCGTGCGCAGCCCCTCCGAGGCGCCGTAGACGGCGGCGCCGAGCCCGGCCGGGCCGCCACCGACGACGACGAGGTCGTAGTGGTCCTGCGCCGGCTGCCCGGCGACGCCGAGCCGCTCGGCGAGCTCGAGCACCGTCGGGCGCTCGAGCACGGAGCCGTCCTCGAGCAGCGCGACGGGCAGCCCCTCGGCGCTGACGCCGGCGACGGTCAGCAGCTCGCGCGCCTCGCCGTCGCGCTCGACGTCGAGCCAGCGCGCCGGCACGCGGTTGCGCGCGAGGAAGTCGCGCAGGTCGTGCGTGTCCTTCGAGAAGCGGTGGCCGACGATCCGCACGCCGCCGGCCTCCAGCGCCGCGCCGGACTCCCACGTCGTCAGGAGGTCCTCGACGACCGGGAAGAGCTGCTCCTCGGGTGGGTCCCAGGGCTTGAGCAGGTAGTAGTCCAGCGCGACCTCGTTGATCGCCGCGATCGCCGCCTCGGTGTCGGCGTAGGCGGTCAGCAGCACGCGCTTGGCGTCGGGCACGAGCGTGCGTGCCTGCACGAGGTACTCGGTGCCGGACATCGCCGGCATCCGCTGGTCGGCGATCAGCATCGCGACCTGGTCGCCGCGGGCGCGCAGCTGCTTGAGCAGGTCCAGACCCTCGGGTCCCGAGCTCGCGCGCATGATCCGGAAGCGCTCGCCGAAGCCGCGGCGCAGGTCGCGCGCGACCGCGGCGAGGACCGCGGGCTCGTCGTCGACGGCGACGATCGCCGGCCGGCGCTCGCGGACGGGCGCGGCCTCGGCGGACGTGGACGCAGACGTCGTCGTGGTGCTGCCGTCGGCGGGAGTGGTCGCCATCGCTGGGCTGAACGGTAGCCGCGCCGGCGAGGCGAAGCACGGAGACGTCGTCGGTGCCCCGGCGCCGGCCATCCAGGAGCGCAGCCGGCATTGTGCTGCTCGGCGCGCGAGCACCAGTTCATCGACGGGCGCCGGCTGCTCAGCAGCGCTGACGCTGGCGTTGACCGGCGCGCTACAGCCGCGTGCCGCGGTTGTGCTCGGATGCCGCCTCGCGCAGGCCCTCGCCGCGCGCGGGGCGCAGCGTCGCGGTCACGTGGCGCCAGTAGCGCCGCGGGTCGTGACCGGGCAGCGCGACGGCGGCGAGCGCGCGCGCCGCGTACGTCAACGCGGTCAGCAGCCGCACGGCCCAGGCGGCGGGCCACGCGTGGTGCTTGCGCATGTAGCGGTCGCGATTGCGCGACAGCTCGACGATGCGCCGCTCGGGCACCGGACCGGTCGAGAGCTGCTCGTGGTGGATCGCGGTCGCCTGCGGGACGTAGAGCGTGCGCCAGCCGGCGTCGCGCAGGCGCTTGCAGAAGTCGACCTCGTCGGAGTAGACGAAGAACGCGGGATCGAGCCAGCCGATCTGCTCGGCGGCGTCGCGGCGGACGAGCAGCGCCGCGGACTGCGCCCAGTCGACCTCGCGGACGTGCTCGCCGCGGCTCTGGACGGTGTAGCGGCGGTGCAGGAACAGCGCGCCGACGAGCGCCGTCAGCGGCGTCGGAAAGCGCCACGCGGAGGGCTGCTGACGGCCGTCGGGGCGCACGAGCCTGGCGCCCGCCGCGGCCGCGTCGGGGCGCTGGTCGAGCGCGGCGCGCAGGGCCTTCGTGGCGCCGAGCAGCAGCTCGGAGTCCTCGTTGAGCAGCAGGCACAGGCGCCCGCGCGCGCGCTGCAGCAGCTCGGAGTCGTTCTCCCCCTTGCCGCGCCGGCGGTCGAGCGCGATCAGCTCGCTCGTCGCGGGATGGCGCCGCGCGGCGCCGGCCGAGCCGTCGCCCGAGGCGTTGTCGAGCACGAGCACCTCGGTCGCGAAGCCCAGCGTCTCCTGCTCGGCGGCGATCGCGTCGAGGCAGCGCAGCAGCAGCTCGCGGCCCGCGGTGTTCACGACGCAGTAGGAGACCTCGACGGCCATCGGTCCACGTTACGCCACGGACCGCGGCCGCGGCCGGCGCGGGCAAGGGCCTCGCGGGCCGGCCGCCAACCACTCGGCTGGAAGACCCCAGCTGAGAAGATGAACGACCTGCTGCTGCGTTGACCGCCTGAGCCCGCCGACAGGAACGCGACAGGGCTCCTCCTCGCGCGGCTTGGGCGCGATCGCCCGGGCCTCTAGGCTCAGCCCCGTGCGCGTGGACGTCGTCGACCCCTCGGCCTACACGCCGCCCTACGACCACGCGCTGTGTGCCGCGCTCGCGCGCGCCGGCGCGGAGGTTCGCCTGCAGACGAGCCGCTTCGACTACGGGCCGGTGCCCGCGGCGGAGGGCTACGAGCGCGTCGAGCGCTTCTACCGCCGCACGCCGGGTCGCGCCGGCTCCCGCGCGCGCTTCGCGGCCAAGCTCGCCCAGCACGGCCCCGACATGCTCGCCTACCGGCGCGCCGCCGATGCCGCCGACGTCGTCCACTTCCAGTGGCTGACCGTCCAGCCGGTCGACGTGCGGCTGCTGCCGTCCGCGCGCCCGGTCGTGCTCACCGCCCACGACGTGCTGCCGCGCGAGCCGCGCCGCGGGCAGCTCAGCGCCCAGCGCCGCCTCTACGACCGCGTCGACGCGGTCGTCGTGCACTCCGAGCACGGTCGCGCGCGGCTCGTCGACGCGCTCGGGATCGCTCCCGAGAAGGTCAGCGTCATCCCGCACGGCGCCTTCCAGCACCTGACCCATGTGCCCGGCGAGCGGTCGCTGCCGGACGAGCTCGCGGCGGTCGAGCGGCCCGTCGTCCTGTGCTTCGGGCTCATGCGCCCGTACAAGGGGATCGACGCCCTGCTCGATGCCTGGCGGGCGGCGGCGCCCGCCGCCGAGCTGTGGATCGTCGGCATGCCGCGGATGGACATCGCGGCGCTGCGCGCGAGCGCGCCGCCGTCCGTGCGCTGGGTGCCGCGCTTCGTCGCCGACGACGAGCTCGGCGCGTACTTCCGCCGCGCCGACCTCGTCGTCCTGCCCTACCGCGAGATCGACCAGTCCGGCGTGCTCTTCACGGCACTCGCGTTCGGCGCGCCGCTGCTGCTGAGCGACGTCGGCGGCTTCGCCGAGGTCGCGGCGCACGGCGCGGCGGCGCTCGTCGCGCCCGGCGACGCGGATGCGCTGGCGGGCGAGCTGACGCGGCTGCTCGGCGACGGCGCCGCTCGCGAGCGGCTCGCCGCCGGCGCCCGCGCGGCAGCCGCCGGCGCCTACTCGTGGGACGTGATCGCCGCTCGCCACCTCGCGCTCTACGGCGCGCTGCGCTGACCGTTCGGCCGCCGCAGGCCGGTCGTGATCGCCTGACGCACGATCACCGAGTCCTCTCCCTTTCGGGTGCTGAGGCCTGCGGCGTTCTTCTGGCGGCGGCCCGTTTGAGCACTCGGGAGGCGATCCAGATCAGGTAGGCGCCGAGCAGCACCATGCCGATGCTGGTGAGCCAGCCCCACGGCTCGGGCAGGTACATCGCGAGGAACCACACCCGCACGTCGTCGTTGCCGGTGAGCTTGAACAGCATGGTGAGGAGTCCCTGGGGAATGACGGCGAGGATGCCCAAGGTCCAGCTGACCGTCATCAGGGTGGTCTCCCACGTCGTCAGCTCCAGCTCCTCGTCGCCGGTGTCGGTGCTCGATGCGGGGCGCCCGGAGCGCATCAGCAGCAGCAGCTCCGGGGCGGTGCGTTGCAGTCTGGCGGCGGCCAGCCGGCCGAGGCCCCAGGCCAGGAGGGCGCCGACGAGGATCCCGACCAGGACACCGGCCCATTGCAGGGCCATGCTGTCTCGCAGGGTGCCGAGGTAGACGACACCCAGGCCGGGCAGCGGAGGCACCAGAGCGGCGAAGAACACGAGGAAGGACGACCCGATCTCTTCCGTTCCCTCGGCCGGGTTCTCGGCCCGTTCGTGGACGTCCGGTCCGGGTGCGGGCATGAACGCCGAGCTGTAGGCGACCAGGCCGGCGCCGCCGCCGACCGCTGCGGTGACGGCGGCCAGTGCCCAGGGCCAGGCCCAGCCCAGGCCGCTGGCGGCCGTGAACGCGATCGTCACCAGGAGCGCGATCGGGCCGTAGACGAGCAGGTAGGCCGACTGGCGGGCGCGCACGTCGACGCGTTCGGTGCTGGTCTGCAGGGTGAGCCAGATGCCGGTGCCGTCGAAGGAGTACATGTTCGCCAGCCAGCTGGCGGCCATGATCGCGATCAGCGTTCCGGCCCATGGCAGCAGCTCGACGGCTCCGAAGGTCAGCGGCAGGACCGCGGTGAGCACGCCCCAGGCGAGCGGCGCCGACAGGGCGGCGGAGCGGGCCGGATCGCGCCACCAGGTGCGCAGCTCCTTGCCCACGATGGCTCCGACGGGCCGGTCGAACGGGGCCCTCCGGGGTGTCGCGCGCGCGACGGAGCCACGGACCACCGCGCGAGCGCCGCGTGCCTCGCCCAGGCTGGTGCCCCACAGGACGAGCAGCACGGCCGCCAGCGCGAGCATCGCCGCGACGACGAGCACCACCGTCGCCCAGGCACCGGCCGCGGCGGCTTCCACCGCGGCCAGGGCCCACCCGGACGGCACCCACCGCAGCGCGGAGGAGAAGCCGTCGGGGAAGCCCTCTTCGAGGACGCCGGAGGACAGCAGCCCGACCAGCAGCATCCAGCCGGACTGGCTGAGCACGAGCACGACCGCCAGCACGATGCCGTTGAGCGCGGCGCCGGCGCGCGCTCGGGCGAGTCGACCAAAGGCCACGTGCGCCACCCGCGACACCAGCACGAGGAGGGACACCTGGAGCGCGGCCAGTGGGACCGCGAGGAGCGCGGGCACCACGCCCAGGCGCGCGGCATACACGATGAGGCTGGTGAACAGCAGCGCGGTGACCGCGGTGGCGAGCCCCACGAATCCGGCTACCAGGAGCCCCAGGGCCAGCCGGTGCCGGGGGATCGGGAGCATCGCCAGGTGGGCCGGGCGCAGCGGCGGCGCCGGCGACATCACCGGTCCGACGACCCAGCCGATGAGCCAGGTGAGATAGGCGATGGCGAGCAGGTCCGGCACGAGCGAGGCCGGCCGCAGCGGCCAACCGGCCAGCACCACCGCGCCGGCGGCGAGCACGACGCCGACGCTCGCCCCGGTCCAGGCCCACACGGCCCGGCTACCGGTGATCGAGTTGCGGGTCAGCGCCAGCTTCAGACCGATCAGGTCCCCAACCACGACAGCCCCTCCACGGTGCCGGTTCCCGCGCCGACCAGCGTGACGAAGGTCTCCTCCAAGGTGGTCTCGCCGCGGACCTGCGCCACCGGCCCGCGAGCCACCACCACCCCGTCCGACATGACCGCGACCGTGTCGCACAGCTGCTCCACCAGGGCCATCACGTGGCTGGACAGCACGACCGAGCCGCCCAGGGAGACGAACCGGGTCAGGATCCGCTTGAGGGTCAGCGCCGACACCGGGTCGACGGCCTCGAACGGCTCGTCGAGCACGAGCACCTCCGGGTTGTGCAGCAGCGTGGTGGCCAGCCCGATCTTCTTGCGCATCCCGGTGGAGTAGTCCACGACGAGCGTCTGCTCGGCCCCCAGCAGGTCCATCACCTCCAGCAGCTCCTGGGCGCGGGCATCCACCAGCGCGGGGTCGAGCCCCCGGAGCCGGCCGAGGAAGGTGAGCACCTCGCGGCCGGTGAGGAACTCCGGCATCGCCAGGCCGTCGGGTAGGACGCCCAGGTGTGTCTTGGCCCGCAGGCCGTCGCTCCACACGTCGGTGCCCAGCACCGCGGCGGTTCCGGCATCGGGGCGCAGTAGCCCGACTGCCATCGACAGCAGGGTGGTCTTGCCGGCTCCGTTGGGGCCGACCAGCCCGAAGAAGGAGCCGCGGGGGACCTCCAGGTCCACATGGTCGACCGAGACCTTCCGGCCGAAGGTCTTGTGCAGTCCGCGGATGGACAGCGCGGGTGGATTGGCGTCGTTCATGAGTGTTCTCCGGTGGCTCGGGTGTAGCCGTTCACGGGTATCCGGTCAGGTTGGGCGGGTAGCGGGGGATCGGCTGGCTGTGGAGGTCGGCGGTGATCGCGGCGGTGAGGTATTCGTGGAGGCGGTGGCCTTGTAGGCGGCAGGTCTCGCGGAGGGTGCTCATCGGCATCGCGCACCACCGAACAAGCCCGCCGGCAACGGTAAGGGCCAGCTGGGCTCAGCAGCACGGCCGTGGGTGGTCGGCGCGATCGCGCGACCAGACCGACATGCCGCCGCAGGGTCCAGGCGCAGGCGCTCCCACGCGCGCAGAGCGCCTCGAGGCGCGTGATCACCTCGGCGTGTCGGCACCATTCAGCTGTGTGAAAACGATGGCTTGCACCGGCCCACTTCGATGCCTTGAAGTGGCCCCACCTGCGTCGGTTGTCGTTGTTTGGTTGATCTTTGCCTGATGCGGTGATGCTGGGGCCGCGGGATGTCGGTGCGTCGCTGCGTCGCGCCGGTCGGCGACCGCCGGCAGGCGGGACGTCGGGCGCGGCCGCTCGTCGTGCCGGCGCTCTCCGCGAGAATGGCGGCGTGCTCGCCTGGGAGATCGCGTTCTGGCTCTGCGTGTCGCTGCTCGCCTACGCGCAGCTCGGCTACCCGCTGCTGCTCGGCGCGCTCGCACGCCTGCGCGGCTCGCGGCCGACCGCCGTGCCGTCCGCCGCCGCCGATCTGCCGACCGTCAGCCTGATCGTGGCGGCCTACGACGAGGGCGCGGTGATCGCCCGCAAGGTCGCCAACGCGCTCGCGCTCGACTACCCGCGCGAGCTGCTGGAGGTCGTCGTCGCGAGCGACGGGTCGGCCGATGGCACGGTGCTCGAGGCGCGCCGCGCGGGCGCTGACGCCGTGCTCGAGCTCGAGCGTGGCGGCAAGATCCGCGCGCAGGACGCGGCCGTCGCGCGCTCGCGCGCAGAGGTCGTCGCGTTCTCCGATGCCAACAGCGCATGGGAGCCCGAGGCGCTGCGCGAGCTCGTCGGCGCGTTCGCCGACGCGAAGGTCGGCTACGCCTGCGGCCAGGTGCGCTTCGTCAACGACGGGGGGACCAACCAGGAGGGCCTGTACTGGCGCTACGAGATGGCGCTGCGCAGGATGGAGTCGCGGCTGGCCTCCGTCACCGCCGGCAACGGCGCGATCTATGCGACGCGCCGTGCGGCGTACATCGAGGTCGACCCGATCATGGGCCACGACCTGTCGTTCCCGTTCAACATGGTCAAGCGCGGCTGGCGCGCGGTCTACGTCCCGCAGGCGCGCGCGACGGAGAAGATGGTGCCGTCGATCGAGGGCGAGTTCGCCCGCAAGCGGCGGATGATGAGCCACGCCTGGCCGATCGTCCTGCGCGGCGGGCTGCTGTCGCCGCGCGGCTACCCGCCGCTCTACGCGCTGATGATGGCCTCCCATCGGGTGCTGCGCTACGCGGCGCCGTTCCTGCATCTGGCGGCGCTCGCGGCGAGCATCGCGCTGGCGACGTCGAGCGTCGTCTACGCCGTCGCCCTGGCGCTGCAGCTCGCGCTGCTCGCCGGCGCCGCGCTCGCGCCGCTGCTGGCGCTGCGTGCGCTGCTCGTCGCGCGCTACTACGTCCTGACGACGGCGTCGGTCGCGGCGGGGCTGTGGGACTGGCTGCGCCACGGCACGCCGGCCGGCTGGGAAGCGCCGGAGGGGACGCGGTAGCTCGTGCCGCGCCGTGCGTTCGACATCGTCGTCGCGTCGCTCGGGCTGCTCGCCGGCGCCCCGCTGCTGGCGCTCGCGGCGGTCGCGATCCGCGTCGAGTCGCGCGGCGGCGTGATCTACCGCCAGCGCCGCGTCGGTCGCGGCGGCCGCGAGTTCGACGTCCTCAAGCTGCGCACGATGGTCGACGGCGCCGAGCACATCGGCGCGGGGCTGGCCGTCGACGCCGGCGACGCACGCATCACCCGCGTCGGCGCGTTCCTGCGCCGGACGTCGCTCGACGAGCTGCCCAACCTCGTCAACGTGCTGCGCGGCGAGATGGCGATCATCGGCCCCCGGCCGACCGTTCCGTCGCAGGTCGCGCAGTACACCGAGCGCGAGCGCGGTCGCCTCGCGATCAGGCCCGGCATCACCGGCTGGGCGCAGGTCAACGGCCGCACGTCGCTGCCGTGGGCGCAGCGCATCGAGCTCGACCTCTGGTACATCGAGCACCGCTCGTGGCGCCTGGACCTGACGATCCTCTGGCGCAGCGCGCGGCTCGTCGTCGCCGGCGACGGCCTCTACAGGGGCGAGACGGGGGGCTGGCGCCCGAAGTAGCAGTGTCGTCGCGAGGGGCGGGGCGGATCATCCTCGCCCAGCGAGGCTCATCCGCCCCACCCCCCCGGTCGCCGGCGACGCTCGTTCACTCCGACGGCGGAGCGCGACCGCGCAGGTCGGCCTCGAGCTCGTCGAGCGCCTCGCGCACCGCCGCGACGCGGTCCTCGACGGTCGGCCCGGCGTCGCCGCCATGCTCGAGCCGGTCGGCGCGCGCGCGAGCATGCTCGATCACGCGCGCCTCCTCGAGCGAGTTGATGACGACGCCGATCAGGATGTTGAAGATCAAGAACGCGGCCAGCAGCGCGTAGGAGATGAAGTACAGCAGCGTCCACTCCGACAGCTCGCGGCCCATCGCGATCTGGTCGGGCAGGTTCTCGAGCGTCAGCGTGATGAACAGCGTCAGCATCGCCTCGCTGATCGTTCCGTACTGATCGGGCTCGTCGTCGCCGAAGATCGTCCAGCCCACCATGCCGTAGATGAACAGCACGAGCACGGCCAGCACGCCGAGCGACAGGACGCCGGGGATCGAGCGCCCGATCGCGACGGTCAGCACGCGCAGGTCGGGCAGCAGCCGCACGATTCGCAGTACGCGCGCCAGGCGGATCAGGCGCAGGAGCAGCGCGTTCTCGCGCAGCCCCGGCATCAGCGAGGCCGCCACGACGAGGAAGTCGAAGACGTTCCAGCCGCTGCGGAAGAACTCCTGCGGGCGCGAGCCGAACGCGGTCAGGCGGATGCAGATCTCGACGACGAAGATCCCGAGCGCGACGTCGTTGAGCAGCTGCAGCAGCCCGCCGACATTGCGCACGATGCCGTCGTAGGTCTCCAGTCCGAGCACGACGGCATTGCCGAGGATGACCGCGAAGATGAACAGGTTGAACGCCGACGAGTCCGCCAGGCGCGCGCAGAGGCGAACGACCCGCGAGCTGCTGCCGTGGTGCTCGTGGTCGTCCGTCGATGGCCCTCGCCGCGTCACGCGCGCAAGCGTAACCCGGCGGTCGCCGGTGACCCGGCGACCGTCGCCCCGGAGGAGGACCGTCGAGGACGACGGTGGTCACGATCGTGAGCTACACGGAGGCGTGCGCGAGGCTCGGGAACCGCTTCGTCGCGAAGCTCGTGCGCAGATAGAAGAACCAGGTCATCGCCGCGAACACGACGTAGGCGCCGAGGAACACCCACAGCGCCGGGATCGACCAGTCCGCCATCGCCTGCGCGACCGCGACCTTCTCGGCCGGCGTCTCGGCGGCGTTGACCGCCGACGAGACGCCGAGGCTCGCCTGCCGGAAGACGACCTGGATCAAGAAGCCGCCGAACGCGCCGATCGCGCCGGCGATCCCGATCACGGCCGCCGCCTGGCGCTTGAAGTCCAGCGCCGTCTGCTTGGCGTCGCGCCCCGTCTGCGCCGCCTCCTTGCGCCCCAGCTCGGTGAAGATCAGCGGGATCATCCGGTACGTCGAGCCGTTGCCCATGCCGGCCAGCAGGAAGATCGCCATGAACGACCCGAAGAAGATCGGGAAGCTGTGCTCGCGCACCCCCCAGATCGCCGTCAGCGTGAAAACCGCCTCGCCGGCGAACACGGCGAGCGTGACCCGCGCGCCGCCGAGCTTGTCCGACATCCAGCCGCCGAGCGGTCGCGAGACCGAGCCGATCAGCGCGCCGACGAAGCCCAAGCCGGCGAGGTAGGTGGCGATGAAGGGATGTGCGGCAAGAAACTCCGGAAAGGTGTTCTTCATGACCAATGGCAGTGCGAACGCGTATCCGATGAACGACCCGAACGTTCCGATGTACAGCAGTGACATGATCCACGTCTGACCGTGTTTCAGTGACCGCATGTACGAGCGCCCGTCGGACCTCGCGTGGGTGATGCTGTCCATGTACCGCCAGGCGAGGATCGCGGCGAGGACGATGAACGGCATCCACATCAGGCCGGCGTAGGAGAGGTTCACCTCGTGGACCGGCATCTTCACCGCCGCCGCCGGCACCCCGATGATGATCACGAGCGGCACGAGCAGCTGAGCGGTCGCCACGCCGATGTTGCCGCCGGCAGCGTTGAGGCCGAGCGCGAAGCCCTTGTGGCGGTCCGGATAGAAGAACGAGATGTTCGCCATCGAGGAGGAGAAGTTGCCGCCGCCGAAGCCGGCGGTCGCGGCGCACAGCGCGAGCACCCACATCTGGGTCGCATGGCCCTGGGCCTGCAGCCAGCCGCTCGGCACGAGAAACGCGAGCAGCAGCACCGGGATCAGCAGCAGCGAGGCGCTGATCCCGGTCCACGCCCGCCCGCCGAACCTCGGCACGGCGAACGTGTAGGGGATCCGCAGCGTCGAGCCGACGAGGTTGGGCAGCGCGATCAGCAGGAAGCTCTCCGACAGCGACAGCGTGAAGCCGGCGTTGGCGAGGTTGATGACGATGATCGTCCACAGCACCCAGACGCTGAAGCCGAGGTTCTCGGCGAAGATCGAGATCCACAGGTTCTTGCGCGCGATCCGCCGGCCGGTCGTCTCCCAGAACGTCTCGTCCTCGGGCTCCCAGTCGTCCAGCCAGCGTCCGCGGCGGCTGCTCGTCGCGGGCGCCGGCGCGTCGGCCGGCCGTTGCATGGTGGTGCTCACACGTTGCTCCTCAAAACCTTCGCGGGGTGTGCGCAGCACGCTGGCAGTCCGCCGTTTCGACGTCGTGTGCGAACCGTGTCGAGTCCGTGAACCGCTCGTTGCGAGCGTGCGTCCGCGCGCCCTACGGTTGCGCGGCAGGAGTGTCCGCGTGCCTCAGCGCGACACGGCCCGCAGAAAGCGATCGCTCGAGCGCGCGGCGCGGTTGCGGGCATCGCCGGCGAACGTCACCCGCAGGCGGTGCTGGCTGGCTCGGCGCAGCTGGACGCGGGTGGTGAAGCTGCCGTTGCGCACCTTTACCGGCAATCGGGCGACCGTGTGATACTTGCGGTCCGAACCGCGCCGCGCGACCTCGAGCACGACGCGCGGGCGGCGCGGGCTCAGCGTCCCGCGCACCGTGAAGTGCCGCCGTGCCGTGACGCGCGCCGGCGGCGTGCGCAGCAGCACGCGTGGCGCGACCTGCACGTCGAGCGGCCGCGAGCTGACGAGCGCGCCGGAGGGCACGCGCGCGACCGCGTGCAGGCGCCGCGAGTACTGCGTCTGCAGCTCCGCGCTCCAGCTGCCGTCGGCGCGGGTCGTCGTCCGCGCGAGCGTGACCGCCGCCTTCGTGCCGGCGACCTGCAGCGAGATCGGCGCGCCGGCGAGGGGGGCGCCGTCGGCGGTCGTCGCGCGGCCGGAGAGCTGTGCCTTCTGGGGATAGGAGAGCGTCGTTCGCGGTGACTCGAGCGATACGAGGCCGGCGGGCGCGGTGAACGCGTACTGCGGCGCGAGCGTCGCCGCCTGGGCGCGGATCTGCGGCAGCTGAGCGAAGAACGCGTCGCCGGGGCAGGCGGTTCTGTTGGCGTCGCGATGCGCCGCGATGCGCGCGAACGTCACCGAGGAGCCGTTCGAGAAGCGGTTGGATGGCCCGCCCGCCGACGTCACGCGCACCTGGCCGGCGACCGGGACGCCGTGCAGGGCCAGCTTCCAGGCGAGCAGCTCGGCGGTCGCGCTGACGCCGGCAGCCGTCTGCGGTGCCTGCGAGAACGTGCCGATGTTCGCCACGCCGGTCGAGACGCCGTTGTAGCCCTGCGCCTGGGCGCCGATCACGGCCTGGTCGACCCCGCCCGCACGACCTTCGAAGATCTGTCCGTAGCGGTCGACGAGGAAGTTGTAGCCGACGTCGCGCCAGCCGTTCGTGTTGCGGTGATAGCGGCAGATCGACAGCACGATCGCGGCGCTGTCCTGCGGCGCGTAGGAGTTCGCGTTGACGGTGTGGTGCACGACGCCGAGCTGCACGTTGCCGTAGGACGGCGCGGAGCGCGGTGCGCACTGGTCGCCGCCCCAGGCCTCGCGCGGGATGATCGCCGGTGCCGCGCGGCTGCCGGGGGCGGGCGTCTGGGCGCGCGCCGCGGCGCCGGAGAGCGTCGCGAAGGCGTCATGCGCGGCGCGTCGCAGCGTCGTCTTCACGCGGTCGGCGCGGGTCGCGCTGCCGGTCGCGTTGACGAAGCGCGCGCGCAGCGCGCGCGGCCGCTCGCTCATGCGCAGCTGGTAGGCGTCCGCGCCGCCCGCCCAGACGGGCTCCGCGCCCGATCCGCCGCCGTGGTCGTGTGCCATCAGCGTCCAGCGATTCCAGCGCCCGTCCGCGTCGCGCACGCGGATCCGCGTCTCGGGCTCGCCGCTGGACCGCGCCCACCGCAGGCCGACGAGATCGAAGCGCTTCGGAGCCCGCACGACCGGCGAGCGCCAGGCGCCGTCGGCGTCGCGCGCCCAGCCGCGGGCGTCCAGCGTCTGGGAGAACTCGATCGCGCGCGGGACGAACGGCCGCGACGACAGCGCCGGCGCGGCGAGCCAGGCGAGCAGGCCCGCGGCGACGAGCAGAGCGGCGATCCGGCGCATCGACATGTCAACACCATGACCGCCGCCGGGGTGCGGTCCCGCACGCCCGCTTGCAGCGGGGCTGGCCGATCAGCGCCGGGTCCGGTTGGGGCCCCGGCCTGCGGGCGATCGCAGCGCTCGAGCAGTCCCGGCGCACGGCGGAGGCCAAACGCGCCGGGACTGCCGGTCGCGCGCTACCCGTTGACGGTCATCTCGGCGGGGCCCTGCTCGACGGCCTCCTGGCTCATCCACATGACCTCCCAGAGGTGGCCGTCGAGGTCGTGGAAGCTGCGGCCGTACATGAACCCGTAGTCCATCGGCTCACCGGCGGGCGTCCCGCCTGCGGCCAGGCCGGCGTCGGCAAACGCGTCGACGCCGGCGCGATCCTCGGCCGAGACGCAGACGATCGCCTCGGTCGACGCGTGCGCGTCGGCGATCGGCCTGCTCGTGAAGTCGGCGAAGCGCGTCCTGTCGAGCAGCATCACGTAGGCTTGGTCGCTGACGATCATGCAGGCGCAGGAGGCGTCGGTGAACTTCTCGTCGAAGCCGAAGCCGAGCGCCTCGAAGTACGTCATCGACGCGGTGACGTCGCTGACGGGAAGGTTCACGAAGATGAGGCGAGATTGCGTGGCCATGGTTCCTCCAGCCGGTCAGGTGATCAGATGGTCCATAGACCGGCCGGACCGGAGAAACTCATCGCTGCGCCGCGACATCGGCGCGGCGGGCGGGCGACGCTGACCTACGGAACGGTCTCGGGGCCCTTGTCGACGAGCTCGTCGCGGAAGACCCGCAGCGCCTCGATCGTCCGCGGGGTGAACGTCTCGCACGCCATGTAGTGGCGCCAGGCGACCGCAGCGACCTCGAACGGCATGTCCGTGTTGTTCTGCATCAGGACGCTGTGGTAGCCCCCGCCGCTGCCCGCGACGTCCTCGTTGAAGAGCGCCTCGAGCTGTGACACGACCGCCTCGTCGGTGCCGGGCTTGTACTGGAAGAGGACACGGCCGTGCTCGAGCGTGTGGACCCAGTTCTCGATCGCCGGCTCGTTGCCGGTCACGTACAGGCCGTCCGGAGCCGGGTTGGGGTTGTGCGTCCCCGAGGTCGGCGGGTTGGTCTCGAAGTCCTCCGCTGTGAGCGGTTCGGCCGTGTGCTCCTCGCCCTCGTTGGGGAAGGCGCGGTAGACGCAGCCCGCGTCGGACGCGGCGCTGGTGAGCCTGCCGGTGTCGACATCGGCGCCGCCGGCCGATTCGCTGGTGCCGTTGCCGGCGCTGGACACGGCGAAGGCGATGCCGGCGACGACCGCGCCTGCGACGATCACGCCGCCGATCAGCTGCAGCAGGCGCTTGCGCTTGGCGGCCTTCGCCGCCTTCGCCTCGCGCTCGAGGCGCTCCTGCTTGCGCTGCTCCTTCTCCTCCTGGCGGCTGGACATCGGCGCAGAAGCCTAGCCTGATTGGGTCACAGTGCGTGTCATGTCGACGCGACCGCCGCCGTCGCCGTGCTCCGCTCGGCCCCGCCGCGGCGTGCGGGCATCCAGCAGGCATCGAGAAAGCTCGCGATCTCACCGGTCAGACGCTCGGGCGTGAGCCGCAGCTCGACGAGCGAGCTCGCCTCCACGAGCTGCGCGTTGGGCAGCTCGTCGGCGAGCATGCCGGCGTCCGTCAGCGGGTGGATCGGGTCGCGGCGGTGGCCGATCACGAGCGCCGGCGCGAGCATCGCGCGGCGCTGCGCCGCCGGCGGGGCGCTGCGGCCGAAGAACAGGCCCCGCAGGACGGCCCCGCTCGGTGCCGGGTCCTGGCGCACGGTGTCCAGCGCGATGTCGCCCCAGAACGGCAGCAGGCGGCTGGGCACGGCGCGCGCCGCGAGCGCCAGCAGGCGCGCGGCCGGCTGCGCCGCCGTGAGGCCGACCAGGAGCGGGCCGAACGCGACGAGGCAGGCGACCAGCGCGTGGTCGAGCACCGGCATCTCGATGACCATGCCGCGCACGCGAGCGGGCGCGTGCTGGCAGACCTCGAGCGCGGTGTTCGCCCCGAGCGACGTTCCGACGACGACCGTCTCGTCGACGGCCAGATGGTCGAGCAGCGCGACGACCTGCTCGGCGAACAGCGCCGTCGAGTAGCTCGACGGCTCGGTCGGGCGGTCCGACCGGCCGTGCCCGAGCAGGTCGATCGTCACGACGTGGTTGCCGTGCTCGGCGAGCGAGTGCGCGAGGCGCTCGTGCATCCGCTGCGACAGCAGCAGGCCGTGGATCAGCACGACGGTCCGGGCGCCCGAGCCGTACTCCGTGTAGGCGATGCGATGCCCTGCGTGACGGAAGCTGCCGATCGACGCACCATAGCCGCCATCTGGCGGCGCGCGATGCGGATGATCGACCCGCCGTCCCGCGGCGCCGACCGGCCCGCCGACCGGCCCACGGGCGTCAGGCCCAGACGAGCTCGAGCTCGTCGCCGAAGTAGCGCGCCAGGCGCCGCGCCTCGCGCTCGGCGCCCGCGCGCACCTCGTCGTCGACCGCCGCGAACGGCTCGATCGTCACGCCGACGAAGCCGCCCTTGCGCTCGTGGCGCCAGACGCCCGCGATCCGGCCGTCGACGAGCAGCACCGGCGACAGCCAGCCCTGCCGGCGATAGACCCGCTCCTTGTGCTCTGCCGCCAGCACCGGGCTGTCGTCGCGCGGCGCCGCGACGACGTACTGGTCGAATGCCGGCAGCAGCGCGACGACCCCGCTCGGCCGCGCGGCGGCGATCCCGGCGACGTCCGCGCGCAGCACCCAGCCCGCTGCTCCTTGCACCGAGACCTCGACGACCTCGTCGCCGAGCGCGGCGATCAGCTTGCCGGCCTGTGCCGCCGACGCCATCCCGAACCAGCGCGCGAACGTCTCGCGCGAGGCGGGAGCGTTGACGGCCAGGTAGCGGCGGATGACGGCCGCCATCGCCTCGCGCGCGGGATCGGGCCGCCATTCGGCCGCGAGCCAGCGGTCCGGGCGCGTGAAGCGCACCTTCTGCCCGGCGGGCTCGGCGAACACGACGTCGCCGCGAAAGGCCGCCAGCTTGGGCATCGTGCCGAAGCTCCCGCGCACGGCCTCGCCGAGGCGGTCGTCGCCGAGCAGCGCGCCGACGGCCTCGCCGAGCTCGTCGCGGGTCAGCGGCTCGCCGTCGAGCACGGCGCGGATCGCGTCGAGCACGGCCGCCGCCTCGGCGCTCGTCATGCCGAACGCCTTGCGCCAGCTCGCCGACTCGTAGCGCGGCTTGAGCATGCCCTGCGCGCCGACCCACATGCCGAGCTCGGCGGCCGGCAGCAGGTGCAGCGTGCCGCGCATCGCCCACGTGCGCACGAGCGACCTGTCGGCCCACAGCGCCTGCGTGACGGCCTGCGCGGGGAGGTCCTCCACGCGCGCCCAGAGCGTCAGCTCGGCCGCGGCCTGGACCTGCGCGTGCAGGCCGCAGATGCGCTGCACGACCGCAGGCCAGGCATCGGCCGCGGCGCGCCGCGCGAGGCCGTGGCGGGCGACGCGCCAGGCCAGCACGGCCTCCCAATCGAGCTCATCGGGCATGCTCGACAACGTGACAGATGCCGTCCGCTCGGACCGCGACGTCGGCCGCGGAAGGATGCAGGCGACGTATCGGCGCGCCGATCTCGATACTTCCCGACATGACTTCCGATTCTGATCAGCTCTGCGTCGACTCCATCCGCGTCCTCGCGATGGATGCGATCCAGAAGGCGAACTCCGGTCATCCGGGTCTTCCGATGGCGATGGCGCCGGCCGCGCTCGTCCTGTACCGGCACATCATGCGCCACGACCCGGCGGATCCGCAGTGGCCCGACCGCGACCGCTTCCTGCTCAGCGCCGGCCATGGCTCGATGCTGCTCTACGCGATCCTGCACCTCACCGGCTACGACCTCTCGCTGGACGAGATCAAGCGCTTCCGCCAGTGGGGCTCGCTGACTCCGGGCCACCCGGAGCGCGATCGCGTCCACGTCACGCCCGGCGTCGAGGTCACGACCGGGCCGCTCGGCGCCGGCTTCGCCAACGGCGTCGGCATGGCGCTCGCCGAGCAGTACCTGCGCGAGCACTACGGCGAGGAGGTCCAGAACCACTTCGTCTACGCGATCGTCTCCGACGGCGACCTGATGGAGGGCATCGCCGCCGAGGCCGCGTCGCTCGCCGGGCAGCTGGGCCTCGGCCGGATCGTCTACCTCTACGACGACAACGACATCTCGCTCGACGGCCCGACGTCGCTGAGCTTCGACAAGGAGGACGTCGAGAAGCGCTTCGAGGCCTACGGCTGGGACGTCTCGGCCGTCCATGACGCCAACGACATGGTCGCGCTGCAGACGGCGATCAAGGCCGCCCAGCAGGTCACCGACAAGCCGTCGCTGATCCGCGTCAAGTCGATCATCGGCTATCCGTCGCCGAACAAGTCCGGCTCGAGCAAGGCGCACGGCGCGGCGCTCGGCGAGGACGAGGTGCGCCTGACGAAGGAGGTCATGGGCTGGGATCCGGACAAGCACTTCCACGTGCCCGACGAGGCCTACGCGGCCGCGTCGATGAAGCAGGAGGGCGCCGCCGCGCACGCGGAGTGGAAGGAGCGCTTGCAGACGTGGCGCGCCGCGAATCCCGAGCTCGCCGAGGAGTGGGACCTCGCCTGGGCCGGCAAGCCGCTGCCCGGCCTCGCCGACGCGCTGCGGATCGACTGGGACAAGCCGAAGATCGCGACCCGCAGCGCCGGCGCCAAGGTGATGGCGGCGTTCGAGCCGTTCACGCCGACGATGGTCGGCGGTGCCGCCGACCTGTCGGAGTCGACGAAGACCGAGTTCCCGCAGTCCGAGCGCTACACGGCCGAGAAGGCCGGGCGCAACGTCTTCTTCGGGGTCCGCGAGCACGGCATGGGCGGTGCGGTCAACGGGATCGCCGCGCACGGCGGCATCGTCCGCCCGTACGGCTCGACGTTCATGCAGTTCGCCGACTACATGCGCGGCGCGATCCGCCTGTCGGCGCTGACCGGGCTGCCGGTGGCGTGGGTCTTCACGCACGACTCCGTCGCGCTCGGCGAGGACGGCCCGACGCACCAGCCGGTCGAGCACCTCGCGGCGCTGCGCGCGATCCCCGGGCTCGTCGTCCTGCGCCCGGCCGACGCGCACGAGACGGCCGAGGCCTGGCGCGTGATCCTCGAGGATCTCGAAGGTCCCGCCGCGCTCGTGCTGTCGCGCCAGGACCTGCCGGTGATCGATCGCTCCGTCTACGGTGCCGCGGCGGGCGTCGGCAAGGGCGCGTACGTGCTCGCCGACGACGACGACGCGCAGGCGACGATCATCGCCACCGGCAGCGAGGTCTGGGTCGCGCTCGCCGCGGCCGACCAGCTCGACGTGCCGGTGCGCGTCGTCTCGATGCCCTCGTGGGAGCTCTTCGAGCAGCAGGACGAGGACTACCAGGACGCGGTCTTGCAGGATCTGCCGACCGTCTCGGTCGAGGCCGGCGTGCGGATGGGCTGGGAGCGCTACGCCGACGCGATCGTCTCGGTCGACCGCTTCGGCGCCTCGGCGCCCGCCGAGAAGATCCTCGAGGAGTTCGGCATCACTCCCGAGAACGTCGCCGCGCACGTGCGCGAGCTGCTCGCGTAGGGGGGCGAGCTCCGGTCGCCCATGCCTTCTACGGCCTGAGCACGTTCGCGATCTGCTCGGCCTCGGCCGACACCGTCACGTGGATCGCGGCGGGCTCCCGGACCCAGGCGATCAGGTCGTGCGACTGCAGGCGCGCGAGCATGAACTCGAACGCGCGCGCCTGGTCGCGCGAGCGGTACTCGCGCAGGACGTCGAACGACCAGCCGGTCGTGTGCAGCGAGTAGTTTCGCGTCGCCTGGTTGTTGCGCCTGACCAGCAGCCGCTGGTAGCGCTCGTCGCGGACGGTGCTCGTGACGACGAGCGGCTCGTCGCCTGAGATCGCCTTGACGCCCGCGCCGATGTAGGCCAGCAGCGCGAGCGCCGGCTCGCGCAGCCCGCGGTACAGCGTGCGCGGGCGATCGATGCGGCCGGCGAGCTCGCCCATCCCGCGATCGATCGCGATGCCGCGCTGCAGCAGCCGCGCGCGCGGCAGCGCGACGATGCGGCCGTCGTCGTAGGCGTCGCGCAGCTCCGAGGGGCTCGCGAACACCTCGCTCTCCGCGCGTGGATGGAGCACCTCCTCGGCGGAGTTCTTCGCGTTCTGCAGCTCCGAGATGCGATCGAGCTCGTCGGGATCGGAGCGGTACAGGCGCATGATCTCGCGCGCCGCCGCGATCCGCCACAGGTACGTCGCGGAGTCGTCGCCGAGCGACGCCAGCCGGCGGTATGCCGCGGCATGCTCCTGCGGGGTCGAGTCGAAGTACAGCCGCGCGTAGGAGACGTCGTCCTCGCCGTAGTCGCGCAGGACGTTCTGCAGGTTGCCGATGCCCATGTGGTAGCTGACGACGGCGAGGTCGTCGCGCCCGAGCGCGTCGCGCGCGATCAGCAGGTAGCGCGCCGTCGCGGCCAGCGCCTTGGGCGGATCGAAGCGCTCGTCGAGGCGCCGCCGGCGGTCCCCGCGGGGGCGCGGGAGACGTTCGAGTCGTTGCGGCAGACCGTCGCCCGCTGCTGCGCGCTCGCCGAGGGCGATGCGG
>JAUYGN010000110.1 GCA_030690545.1 Solirubrobacteraceae bacterium | reverse complement strand
GAGCCGGCGCCGCGCAGCGCGCTCGCGGGCGGACCGCAGCTGCTGGCGCCGGGGCGGGCATGGGAGGGCCTGCGCCGCGCGCTGACGACGATGACGCCCGAGGAGCTGCTCGACGAGGTCAAGGAGGCGACGGTGCGCGGTCGCGGCGGCGCCGGCTTTCCCGCCGGGTCGAAGTGGGAGTTCGCGCGCCGTGCCGACGGGGAGCGCACGTTCATCGTCGCCAACGGCGACGAGGGCGACCCCGGCTCCTACATCGACAAGCTGCTGATGGAGGACCACCCGGAGCTGCTCCTCGAGGGCATGGCGCTGGCCGGCTACGCCGTCGGCGCCGACCACGGCTTCGTGCTGACGCGCTCGGAGTATCCGCTGTCCAAGCCGCGCCTGGAGGCGGCGGTCGCCGGCGCGCGGCGCGACGGCGTCCTCGGCGCCTCCGTGCTCGGCAGCGACTTCGCCTTCGACGTCACGATCGTCGAGGGCGCGGGCTCCTACGTCGTCGGCGAGGAGACGGCGCTGCTGGCCTGCCTGCAGGGGCTGCGCGGCACGGTCTCGGCGCGGCCGCCGTTCCCCGCCCAGCGCGGGCTGCACGGGATGCCGACCGTCGTCAACAACGTCGAGACGCTGTGCAACGTCCCGCTCGTCGCGCGCGACGGCGCGGCCGCCTACCGCGAGCTCAGCCCGGACAGCCCGACGTCGGGCACCAAGCTCGCCTGCTTCAACGAGCGCTTCGTGCGGCCGGGCGTCTACGAGGTCCGCTTCGGGATGACGGTGCGCGAGCTGTGCGAGGACATCGCGGGCGGCCTGATCGACGGCCACCGGATCAAGGCGCTGCAGATCGGCGGTCCGCTCGGCGGGATCCTGCCGGCGTCGCTGCTCGACACGGCGTTCGACTTCGACGAGCTGGCAGCCGTCGGCTGCATGCTCGGCCACGGCGGGATCGTCGCCTTCGACGAGACGACGTCGATGCGCGCGCTCGCCGAGCACCTGCTGCGCTTCGGCGCCGAGGAGAGCTGCGGCAAGTGCTTTCCCTGCCGGATCGGGCTGCGCCGCGCGCAGGAGATGTTCGCGGGCGGCGCGCCGCCCGTCGACCGCGCGAGGCTCGAGGCACTGCTCGAGACGCTCGAGCTCGGCAGCCTGTGCGCCCACGGAGGCGGGATGCCGGCACCGATCCGCAGCCTGCTCGCCCACTTCCCCGACGAGCTCGGGCTGGCGCCGGCATGAGCACGCCGACCGCCACGATCCGCGTCGAGATCGACGGCGTCGCGACCGAGGTCGCGCCCGGCACGACGGTGCTCGACGCCGTCCGCGCGCGCGGCGGTGAGATCGCGACGCTGTGCTTCGACGAGCGCCAGGAGCCGTTCGGCGCCTGCCGCGTCTGCCTGATCGGCGTCGACGGTGCGCCCGGGCCGGTCGCCGCCTGCACGACGCCCTGCCGCGACGGGATGAAGGTCGACACGCGCGATCCGGCGGCGCTGCGGGTCGCGGCGGCGACCGTCGAGCTCGTGCTCTCCGAGCTGCCCGGACCGCCGGCCGCGCACACCGAGCTGGCGATCGTCGCGCGCGGGTTCGGCCTGCAGCACGGCGCGCTGCGCTGGCCGGGAGCGCAGCACGAGGTCGAGCACGACGAGCGCCACCCGTACCTGACGCTGCACCACGAGCTGTGCATCTCCTGCGGACGCTGCGTCCGCGCCTGCGACGAGGTTCAGGGCGCCTTCGCGCTGACGGCGACCGGCCGCGGCTTCGAAGCGAACATCGCCGCCGGCCTGCACCAGAGCTTCCGCGAGTCGACCTGCGTGTCCTGCGGCGCCTGCGCCGACACCTGCCCGACCGACGCGATCACCGAGATCTCCCTGCTTGCGATGGTAGAACCAGGAGAGAGGTAGGCCTGGCCACGATGCCCCCGTCCGAGCGTTTCGACCACGACGTCACGACGACCTGCGGCTACTGCGGCGTCGGCTGCCGCCTGGAGGCGCATGCCGTCGACGGCCGCGTCGTCTCGATCGCGCCCGCGCTCGACGGGCCGGCGAACAGGGGCCACACGTGCCTGAAGGGTCGCTTCGCGCACGGCTTCTCGCGCAAGCGCGAGCGGCTGCGCACGCCGCTGATCCGCGCCGCGGACGGCGACTTGCGCGCGGCCTCGTGGGACGAGGCGATCGCGCTGATCGCCCGCGAGCTGTCGCGCATCCGCGACACGAGCGGGCCCGACGCGATCGCCGGCCTGGCGTCCTCGCGCGCGACGAACGAGGACTGCTACGTCATGCAGCGCCTGATGCGCGCGGCGATCGGCACGCACAACATCGACAACTGCTCGCGCGTCTGCCACTCCCCCACGTCGTGGGCGCTGCGCCAGTCCTTCGGCCTGTCCGGCGCGACCGGCTCGTTCGACGACATCGAGCACGCCGACGCGGCGATCCTGATCGGCGCCAACCCGACCGAGGGCCACCCGGTCGCCGGGGCGCGGATCAAGCAGGCGACGCTGCGCGGCCTGCAGCTCGTCACGATCGACCCGCGCCGGATCGAGCTGTCGGACTACGGCGTGCTGCACCTCAGCCCGCGCCCGGGCTCCAACGCCGCGGTCATGCTCGGCCTCGCGCACGTCGTCGCGCGCGACGGCCTCGTCGACCACCCGTTCCTGGACGCGCGCACCGAGGGCTACGACGCCGTCGAGGACCTGCTCGCCGACTACGCCCCGGCCGACGTGCAGCGCATCAGCGGGATCCCCGCAGGCGACCTCGAGCGCGCCGCGCACATCTACGCCGAGGCCGAGAACGCCAGCCTGCTGTGGGGGCTGGGCGTGACCGAGCACAAGTACGGCTCGGAGGTCGTGCGGCTGATCTGCAACCTCGCGCTGATGTGCGGCAAGGTCGGCCGGCCCGGCTCGGCGCTGCTGCCGCTGCGCGGGCAGAACAACGTCCAGGGCTCGTCGGACATGGGCGCGCTGCCGGACACGTTCACCGGCTACCAGTCGGTCGCCGACGAGGACGTCGCGCAGCGCTTCGAGGCACGCTGGGGCGTGTCGATGAAGCGCGAGCGGGGCCTGAAGATCCCCGAGATGTTCGACGCCGCCGTCGCCGGCGAGCTGAAGGCGATGTACATCTTCGGCGAGGACGTCGCGCAGACCGACCCGAACACGACGCATGTCGTCGCCGCATTGGACGCGCTCGAGTTCCTCGTCGTGCAGGACATCTTCTGCAACGAGACGACGCGGTACGCCGACGTGGTCCTGCCGGCGTCCTCGTTCCTGGAGAAGCGCGGCACGTTCACGAACGCCGAGCGCCGCATCCAGCTCGTCGAGGCGGCGATCGAGCCGCCCGGCGAGGCGCGCACCGACTTCGACATCCTGCTCGCCGTCTCCGCCGCGCTCGGCCACGAGATGCCGTTCGCCTCGCCGTCGGACGCGATGGACGAGATCGCCGCGCTGACGCCCGACTGGGCCGGCGTCTCGCACGAGCGCGTCGGCCGCCGCGGGCTGCAGTGGCCGGTCGCCGCCGACGGCACGGACTCGCCGATCCTGTACGGCTCGCGGTTCGAGCTGCCCGGCGGGCGCGCCCGGTTCGCCGCGCTGCCCTACAAGCCGCCCGGCAGCGAGGCCGACGACGAGTTCCCGCTCGTGCTCGTCACCGGACGGCGCCTGGAGCACTACAACGCCGGGACGATGACGCGCCGCACCGGCAACCTCGAGCTCCTGCCGAGCGACTGGCTCGAGCTGCATCCCGACGACGCCGCGCGGCTGTGGGTATCCGACGGCGACCTCGTGTCGGTGCGCAGCGCGCACGGGCGCATCGAGCTGCCCGCGCGCGTGACCGAGCGGATCGAGCCCGGCCACGTCTTCACCGCCTTCCACTTCCCCGAGGTGAGGACGAACCTGCTGATCGGCTCGTCGGCGGACGTCAACACCTCCTGCCCGGAGTACAAGGTCGTCGCGGTCGACGTGCGGCCAGTCGCCGAGCAGGCCAGCCGGATGCCCGCGATCGCCGCCGCGCCGTAGGCGTGGCGCCGTCGTCCGCATCCCGCGCGGGCCGCGCCGCCGGTGCGGCGGCGGGACGGCGAGCGCGGTGACGGCCGACGACGGGGCGCCCGTCGCCGGGCGCATGACCGCCGTCGTCCGACGCGACGGCGAGCGCGACGAGGTCGCCGTCGAGGAGCCGCTGGAGATCCGCGTCGACGGCGCGGCGCTGACCGTGACGATGCGCACGCCCGGCCACGACGAGGAGCTCGCGCTCGGCTTCCTCTACGGCGAGGGGCTGATCGACGCCCCGCACGCGGCCGGCCCGACCGGCGACCTCGCGGCGAACGTCGTCGACGTGCGCGGCCCGCTGCTGCGCGATCCCGGCGCCCGGCGCTTCTACACGACGTCGTCGTGCGGGGTCTGCGGCAAGGGCTCGCTGGAGGAGGTCGCCGTCCATGCGCCGGCGCTGCCCGGCGGCCCGCGGGTCGACCGCGCGCTGCTCGCCGCGCTGCCCGACCGCCTGCGCCAGCCGGCCTTCGGGCGGACGGGCGGGATGCATGCGACGGGCCTCTTCAGCGCGGCCGGCGAACTGCTGCTCGTGCGCGAGGACGTCGGGCGCCACAACGCGATCGACAAGGTCGTCGGCCGCGCCCTGCTCGACGGGCTGCTGCCGCTGCACCGCCGCGTGCTCTGCGTCTCCGGCCGGCTGTCGTTCGAGCTCGTCCAGAAGGCGGCGGTCGCGGGCGCGCCGGTCCTCGTCGGCGTCGGGGCGCCGACGTCGCTCGCCGTCGAGCTCGCCGCCGACCGCGGGATGACGCTGGCCGGCTTCGCGCGCGGCGGCAGCGTGAACGTCTACAGCGGCGCTCAGCGCGTGCGCACAGCCTGACGACAGCGGAAATCGGGCCGAACGTGCGGCTGGCGCCGGCAGGGCGACGCGAGGATGAGCGTGAACGCGCCTTGCTTGTGCTGACGGTCCGCTGTACACATGGGCTATGAGCAACTACCCCGTCACGTACGCGCAGGTCCCGCCCGTGGAGCGCAACCGGTTGACGGTGTTCTTCCGGCTGCTGATCTTGATCCCCCATGCCCTGTGGCTGCTCCTCTACGGAATCGCCGTCTACGTGGCGGTGGTCATCGCGTGGTTCGCGATCGTGTTCACGGGTCGCTGGCCGCTCGGCCTGTACGACTTCACGGCGGGCTTCCTGCGCCTCTCCGGGCGGGTCTTCGCCTACGGCTCCCTGATCACCGACACGTATCCGCCCTTCGACGGCGGCGAGCACCCGGAGTATCCGGTGCGGATCGCGATCGCGCCGCCGAAGGCGACCTACAGTCGGGCGAAGACGTTCTTCCGGCTGATCCTCGCGATCCCGATCTACTTCGTGCAGTACGTGTTGACGCTGTGGCTGCTCCTCGTCGCGATCGCGGTCTGGTTCTGCGGCGTCTTCGCCGGCCGCACGAGCCCCGGTCTGATGGAGACGATGCGCATGCCGGCCGCCTTCTACCTGCGCGCCAACGCCTACTTCTTCCTGCTCACGGAGGACTGGCCGCCGTTCGATCCGGGAGCTCCGGCGGCAGCTCCGGCGGCAGCTCCGGCGCCTCCGGCGCCTCCGGCGGCTCCGGCGATGCCATCGAGCTGAGGCGTCGCTGCCGGCGGTGGTCCGGCGCGGGCGCTCAGGGCAGCGGCACGAGCGGGCTGTCGAGCGCCGCACCGAGGCCGCGCTCGCGCGCGATCAGCTCGAGCATGATCGCCGTGTCGGCGATCGGCACGCCGGTCAGGTGCTCGTCGCGGCCCGCGAAGTCGGCCTCGATCTCGGCGACCGCGGCGGCGTAGTCAGCGCCGTCGCGGGCCGCCAGCGCGCGCATCGCCGTCGCCGTGCGCGCGAACGCTCCCCCGCGCGGGTCCATCACGTCGGCGAGCGGCGCGACGGCATCGTCGTCGCCGAGGATCAGCGCCGCCACCGCGAGCACGTAGGACGCGACCGGCGAGCCGCCCGCGTCGAGATCGCCGTCGAGATCGGCCCGCACCTCCTCCGCGCCGGCCTGCGGCTGACCACCGAGCACCGCGGCCTTCAGCAGCCCGACGAGCCGTCCGTAGCTCTTCGGCGGCGCCAGCGCCCAGGACGCGCGGTACGTCTCGACGGCGCGCGCGTAGGCTGCGGCCGCGGCCTCGCGGTCGCCCTCCAGCAGCGCGGCGTGCGCCGTGCCCTCGGCCGCGATGGCCGCCATCATCAGCTCGCGATGCTCGCCGTCCTGCACGATCGCGAGCTTACGCCCCCTGTGTCACGGGCGTCCCTACCATCTCCACGCACAGCGTGACCGACACTCCCTCCCCAGCCGCCCGTCCGCCGGACCCGATCATGCGCTGGCTCGTGATCGCGACGGTCGTCTGCATCGCCGGTTGCGCGCTGCTGATCGCGTTCGGCGGCTCGCGGTTGATGATCGCGATCGGGATCGTGCTCGGCGGCGTCGCGTTCGTGTTCGTCGTCTCCGGCGCCTTCTACGCGGTCGGACGCAGCGAGGACCGCGACCGGGCCGCTCAGGCGCGCGGCCCGGACGATCCGGCAGGCTGATCGGCGCGTCCGCGCTCGGCCTTCGCGTGCACCAGGCGCGCGTCGGCGCCGGCGGAGACGCGCTTGAGCTCCTCCAGTCGCATCGGGCTGGACGGCTTGCCGGTGAGCATCCGCGCGTTGTACAACGCCAGGCGCTGGCGGTGATGGCGCGCCTCGGCCTCGAGCACTTCGAGGGTGCGCTGCGCCTGGCGCTCTCGCTCGCGAGCGTCCGGTTGCGGCCGCTCGCGAGCGCCGGGCATCAGCCCGGCGTCGTCGCTAGAGCGCGGTGACGTTGACGGCCTTCGGGCCCTTGTCGCCGGCCTCGGCGTCGTAGGACACCTTCGCGCCCTCGGCCAGCGACTTGAAGCCGCTCGAGTTGATCCCGCTGTGATGGACGAACAGGTCCTTGCTGTTGTCGTCCGGCGTGATGAAGCCGAAGCCCTTGTCGTCGTTGAACCACTTCACGATTCCAGTTGCCATGTCAGTTCCTCCACTACGTGTGTGCACAACGTCGCGGAGGTCTTCATTGAACGACTGCGGGCGCGTAACACTGTTGGCATCGAGCGAATGTCGCTCGACATGATCGCGACCAAGCGTACCGAACGGCCTGCTCGGGACCGTGGCGACCGCTGCGTGCAGGCTGGTCGCGGCCGGTGTCAGGCCTCGGCGGTCGCGTCTTCCTCGGCCGAGTACTTGGCCAGCCGCTTCTGCGCTCCGCTGACGGCCTCCTCGAGCTGCGTCAGCTTCTGGCAGGGCTTGTCGCCATGCAGCTTGACGTACAGCGCGAGCCGCTGGCGGTGGTAGTTGACCTGCGACTCCACCTGTGCCTGACGGCTGGATCGTCCGCTCCCGCTCATGTGTTCGACCCTTGGCTCATGACCGGCCTTCCCGCGCGTGCCCCCTCCGAACAGTGGTTCGCGCGAAGGAAGAAGGGACGAAACCCAGGGCGAATCGAAGCTGCGACGTCAGTGTAGCCCGCGCGTAGACTCGCTCGGCATGCCCGAAGCCGCCGTCCTGCTCGTCGATGACGACGCGCCGATCCGCCGGATGCTCGAGCGCTCGCTCAGCGCGGAGGGCTACGACGTCCGCGCCGTCGCCGACGGCGGCCTGGCGCTCGCGCAGGTCGAGCGATCGCTGCCCGACGTGATCGTGCTCGACGTCGCGATGCCGGGAATCGACGGCCTGGCCGTCACGCGGCGGCTGCGGGCCAAGGGGCTGCCGGTGCCGATCTTGCTGCTGACGGCGCGCGACGGGCTGTCCGAGCGCGTCGCCGGCCTCGATGCCGGCGCTGACGACTACCTCGTCAAGCCGTTCGAGATCGACGAGCTGACCGCGCGGATCCGGGCGCTGCTGCGCCGCAACCACGCGCCCGACGGCGACGCCTCCCGACTCGCGTTCGGCGACCTCGTGCTCGACGTCGACGGTGCGATCGCGCGCCGCGGCGGGATCGACCTGGCGCTGACCCGACGCGAGGCCCAGCTGCTCGAGCTGCTGCTGCGCAACGCCCGCACGGTCGTCTCGCGCGAGCTGGCGCTCGAGGAGGTGTGGGGCGGCGAGGGCGAGGCCGGCGCGAACGTCGTCGACCGCTACGTCGCCTACCTGCGGCGCAAGCTCGGCGACCCGCCGCTGATCCACACGGTGCGGGGAGTCGGCTTCCGGCTCGATGGGTGACCGGTGAGCCTGCGCGCACGCGTCGCCGCCGCGGCGGTCGTCGCGATCGTCGTCGCCGTCGCGCTGCTCGGCGTGACCGTCTCGACGCTGCTGGGCGCGCAGCTGACCGGCGCGCTGGACGACGCGCTGCGCTCGCGCGCCGTCGAGGTCGCGCGGCTGGCTGCGTCGACGCCCGACCTGCTGACCGAGCCCGGCGCGCTGGAGGGGCGGATCACGGGCGGCGCGCTGTTCGTCCAGGTCGTCGACGCGCGCGAGCGGATCGTCGCGCGCTCGGGCGGACTCGGCGGCCGCGTCCTGCCGTCAAGCCCAGCGCTGCGCGGCGCGCTGGGACCGCATCGCCGGACCGGGTTCGCGGACGGCGCGCTCGGCAGCGAGCCGATCCGCCTGTACGCGGCGCCGCTCGGCGAGCTCGGCGGCAGCGACGCCGCCGGCGGCGCGGTGCTCGTCGCCGGCACGACGGCCGACATCGACGACACGCTCGCGACGACGCGCCGGATCATCCTGCTGTGCGCGCTCGTCGCCGCGGCGCTCGCGGCGCTGCTGGCGACGCTGCTCGCGCGCCGGGCGCTGGCGCCCGTACGCCGGCTGTCGTCGGGCGCGCGGGCGATCGAGCACAGCGGCGATGCCTCCGAGCGCCTGCCGGTGCCCGGCGCGGGCGACGAGGTCGGCGAGCTCGCGGGCACGCTGAACGCGATGCTCGCGTCGCTGCAGCGCGCGCGGGCGGCGGAGCAGCGCTTCGTCGCCGACGCCTCGCATGAGCTGCGCACGCCGCTGACCGCGCTGCGCGGCAACGCCGCCTTCGTCGTGCGCCACGGGGCCGATCCGGCAGTGCTCGCCGACATCGAGGCCGACGCCGCGCGGCTCAGCGCGCTGCTCGACGACCTGCTCGCCCTCGCGCGCGAGGATGCTGCCGCCGCGTCGGCGCTGACCTCCGGTGAGCCGGTCGTGCTGGCGAAGGTCGCGCGGACTGCGGCACGCTCGTCGGCGAGCGGCGGCGAGGACGAAGCGGGCGGCGGAGATGGAGATCGGGTTGCAGCGCGCGACGGCGACGGCGACGACGACGCCGGGCGCGTACGCGTCGTCGTCGAGCCGGGCGCCGGCGCGGCGGCGGTGCTCGGCGAGCCGCTCGCCCTCGAGCGCGCGGTCGCCAACCTCATACGCAACGCGCGCGATCACGGGCCGGCCGGCGGCCGGATCACGGTGACCGTCGGCGTCGAGGACGAGCGCGCCTCGATCAGCGTCAGCGACGAGGGACCGGGCCTCGACGACGCGGCGGCCGAGCAGGCGTTCGAGCGCTTCTGGCGCGCCCCGGGCGCCGGCGGCGAGGGGTCAGGGCTCGGGCTGGCGATCGTGCGCGCGATCGCCGAGCGCCACGGCGGCTGCGTGTCGGTGCGGGGCTCGCGCTTCACGATCGAGCTGCCGGCGTTCAGAGATCTCTCAAGGTCGGGGCGTACAACGTCCTCATGAGACGACTGCGCACCACCTCCACCCGCCGCCTGCTGACCGCCCTCGCGTGTGCCGGCGTGCTCGTCATGTCCGTCGCGATCGCGGCGCAGGCCGCGCTGAGCGGCTCCGGCCCCGTGCCACCGCCGAAGGCGCTCGCCCAGGCGATCAAGGACGCGCTCGGCGCGCCGAGCCCGGACGGCCTCACCGCACGGATCACCTTCACCAACGACCTGCTGCCGGGCGGCTCGCTGCCCGGCGCCTCCTCCGCGCTGACGTCCGGTGCCGACGGCCGCCTCTGGCTGGCGAAGGACGGCCGCCTGCGGCTCGAGCTGCAGGCGGACTCCGGCGACGTGCAGATCAGCTCCGACGGCGAGCGGATCACGCTCTTCGACAGCGCCTCGAACACGGTCTACCGGGCGAAGCTGCCGGCGGTCGACGAGCGCCGGCGGTCCTCCAAGCATGACGCGAGGAACATCACGCTGGCCAAGGTGCAAGCGGCGCTCGAGCGGCTGACGAAGCTCTGGACCGTCTCGGGCGCCGACCCGACGACGGTCGCCGACCAGCCGGCGTACTCGGTGCGGATCGCGCCGAAGGACGACGGCGGCCTGCTCGGCGCCGCCAGGCTCGCGTGGGACGCCGTGACCGGCGTGCCGCTGCGTGCTGCGGTCTACGCGCAGGGCCAGTCGAGCCCGGTGCTCGAGCTCGAGGCGACCGACATCTCCTACGGCGAGGTGGCCGACGCCGACGTCGCCACGACGGTGCCGGCGGGCGCCAAGGTCGTCGATCTGCGCCCGAAGGGGCGGCCGGCGGCCTCCGCGCCAGGCGCGCGGTCGGGTGCCGCCGACGCGGTCCGTGGCGTCGCTGCCGTCGCCGACGAGCTCGACTTCGCGCTCGCCGCGCCGGACGAGCTCGCGGGCCTGCCGCGACGCGGTGTCCACCTCGTCGAGATGGACGGCCGCAACGGCGCGCTCGTGACGTACGGCGAGGGGCTCGGCGCGATCGTCGTCCTCCAGCACAAGCCGGACCCGCGCGCGGCGGGCGAGGACGAGCCGGCGCGGCGGCGGCACGGCGCCGCCACCGACGCGCTGCCACGGATCAACATCGACGGCGTGACGGGCACCGAGCTCGCGACCGCGCTTGGGACGATCGTGATGTTCGAGCGCGAGGGCGTCTCCTACGTCGTCGCCGGATCGGTGCCACCGCTGGCCGCCGAGAACGCGGCGCGGGGGCTCAAGTGAGCGCCGACCTGCGGCCGCCCGCCGGCGCCGGCGAGACGCGGCGACCGACGTGAGCCGCGCGGTGGATCCAGGCGCGCCGCCGGTGCAGGCGCGCGGGCTCGTCAAGCGCTACGGGCGTATCACGGCCGTCGACCATGTCGACCTGACGGTCAGCCGCGGCGACGTGTACGGCTACCTCGGGCCCAACGGCGCGGGCAAGACGACGTCGCTGCGGATGCTGCTCGGCTTGATCGGCCCCGACGGGGGCTCGGCGCAGCTGTTCGGTCGCGACCCGCTCGTCGAGGGGGTGCGAGCGCTCGACGGCGTCGCCGGCTTCGTCGAGGCGCCGCGCTTCTATCCCTATCTGAGCGGGCGGCGCAATCTCGAGCTCGTCGCCGCGCTCGACGGTGACGGCGCCGCGGGGCGGATCGACGCGGCGCTCGACACCGTCGACCTCGCCGACCGCGCGCGCGACAAGGTCGGCGGCTACTCGCACGGGATGCGCCAGCGCCTGGGGATCGCCGGGGCGTTGCTGCGCGACCCGCGGCTGCTGCTGCTCGACGAGCCGGCGACGGGCCTGGACCCCGCGGGCATGCGCGACATGCGCCGGCTCGTCCACCGGCTCGCGGCGCAGGGGATGACCGTGCTGCTGTCGTCGCACCTGATGGCCGAGGTCGAGGAGCTCTGCAACCGCGTCGCGATCGTCAGCGACGGGCGCGTGCGCTACGAGGGCTCGCTGCACGAGCTGCTCGAGACGACGGCGGGGCGCTACGAGCTGCGCACGACCGACGACGCGCGCGCATCGGAGATCGCCGGCGGGCTGGCCGGCCTGAGCGCCGTCGCACCGGCGCCGACCGGGTCCGGGATCGCGTTCAGCGCCGCCGAGCAGGTGGTGCCGGTCCTGTCGCTGGCGCTGGCCGAGGCCGGCATCGGGATCAGCGCGCTGGTACCGCGGACGGCGACGCTCGAGGAGCTGTTCTTCCGCATGACCGAGGGCGGGGAGGCGCGGCCAGCGGAGATCGCCGCGCCCGACGAGACCGCGGCGGCTGACGCCGGTGACACGTCAACGTCACCCGCCGAGCACGCCCAGGTGAGGACATGAGCGCCGCCACGGCTCCCGCCGCCCGACGCGTCACCGGCTCGCGAGGAGGCCCCGGCGTCGGCACGGTCTACCGCTGGGAGCTGCGCAAGCTGCGTGCCCAGAAGCGCACCTACCTCGGCCTCGGTGCCGCGGCGGCCGTCCCGCTGATCTTCATCACCGCGCTGCTGACGGGCAGCGGCGGTCCCGACGACGTGCCGTTCGGGCGCTACGTGCGCGAGACCGGCCTGGCGATCCCGCTCGTCGGCCTGCTGTTCAGCTCGGTCTGGCTGTTTCCGCTGATCACCTCGCTCGTCGCGGGCGACATCGTCTCGTCGGAGGACAACCACGGGACGCTGAAGACGATCCTCACGCGCTCGACCGAGCGCTGGCAGATCTTCGCCGGCAAGCTGCTCGCGGCGCTGAGCTACGCGTTCGTCGCGCTCGCCGTGTTCGTCCTTGTGGGACTCGGCGTCGGCGGCCTGATCTGGGGCTTCGATCCGCTCACGACGCTGTCGGGCACGCAGGTCAGCGCCGGTCGCGGCAGCGTGCTGATCGGCGCCGCGACGCTGGCCTACTTCCTGCCGATGGTCGGGATCGCCGGCATCGCGATCCTCCTGTCGACGGTGACGCGCAACTCGGCCGCCGCGATCGTCGGCACGCTGATCGCCTCCTTCGTGATGCAGCTGCTGGGCGTCATCAACGCGCTCGAATGGCTGCGTCCGTACCTGCTCAGCATGCAGTTCGATGCCTGGCAGGGGCTGCTGCGCGAGCCCGCCGACTGGGCTCCGATCGTCCGCGCGGCGTGGGTCTCGGCGCTCTACGCGGTGCCGGCGATCGGCTGGGCGTTCGTGTCGTTCGTGCGGCGCGACGTGGCCGGCGGCTGACGTCGCGCAGGTCGAGCGCCGGCCGCGAGCCGCGATCTCGGCCGGCGCGCCGACAGGGCCGCGAGGCGCCAGGAGCGCGGTGTGCGCCAAGTCACAAGAAATGCCCCACGGCGCAGCGCTCAGATGTAGCATGCGCAACATGCTGTGGTTGCTGCTGCTGATCGCGCTGATCGCGATCTTCGGATTGGGCTCGGTGCTCGAGGCGGCGTTCCTCACGCTGCTGCTGATCGCGGCCGTCGTGGTGGTCGTCGGTCTGGCGATCGCTCGCGTGCTCGGCCGATAGCCGTCCTGGATCCGTGCGGCGTCAGCCGCCGAGGCAGCGAACGCTGCGCGCTCGGCCCGCGCGGCTCGGGATCAAGGCGCACGCGGCCGTCGTCGACCTCCTCTACGTGGAACGCGCATCCGCTTGTCGTTGCGCGCGATGGCGCAGGCACGCACGCATGCGCACCTTCGTAGCCCCGGCGGGGACCGTCGTCCGCCCCACCACACGCGCGCCGATAAGATTGCTAAATAGCTACTTTAGACGCCTAAAGCGACTATTAGTTGGTTATAGTACTACGTTATGCAGATCACGAACGAGCTCGTCGATGACGCGGTCCTCGCCGAGCTGGGGCGGCGACTGACCCGTCTGCGCCTCGACCGCGACCTCACGCAGCAGCAGCTGGCCGACGAGGCGGGCGTCTCGCGGGACACCGTGCTGCGGCTGGAGGGCGGCCGCAGCGTCACGCTGACCGCGCTGCTGCGGCTGCTGCGCGCACTCCAGCTGCTGGAGGGGATCGAGCTGCTCGTGCCCGAGCCGCTTCCGAGCCCGATCGAGCAGCTCGAGCGCGAGGGCGCGAGGCGCCGGCGCGCCTCGGGCTCACGCCCCGAGCGCGATGATCGCGCGCCGTGGCGGTGGGGGACGCCGTGACCGTCGCCGCCGTCGACCTGTGGGGCACGCGCATCGGCGCGGTCTCTCAGGACGGCGCGGGTCAGCCGGCCGTGTTCCAGTACGACCCGGCGTTCATGCGCGCCGGCATCGAGCCCGCGCCGCTGCAGATGCCGGTGCGCCGGCAGCCCTACAGCTTCGCGGCGCTGGCGCCGGCGAGCTTTCGCGGGCTTCCGGGGATGCTGGCCGACTCGCTGCCCGACCGCTTCGGCAACGCGCTGATCGACGCATGGCTGGCGCGCCAGGGCCGGGTGCCCGACAGCTTCGACGCCGTCGAGCGGCTGTGCTACATCGCGACGCGAGGCATGGGCGCGCTGGAGTTTCGGCCGTCGTTGGGACCCGCGCCGGCCCCCGGCAGGGACCTCCAGGTCTCCGAGCTCGTGCAGCTCGCCGCGGAGGTGCTCGAGGAACGCGAAGCGCTGCACGCATCGCTCACGGGATCCGAGCGCGAGGACGCGATGCGCGACATCCTCGCGGTCGGCACCTCGGCCGGCGGCGCGCGCGCCAAGGCCGTGATCGCGTTCGATCCACGCACCGGCACGGTCCGCTCGGGTCAGCTCGACGCGCCCGACGGCTTCGATCATTGGCTGTTGAAGTTCGACGGCGTCGACAGCCAGCGCGAGCTCGGCGACCCGCTCGGCTACGGCGCGATCGAGTTCGCGTACGCGAACATGGCGCGCGTCGCGGGGATCGAGATGGCGCCCTGCCGGCTACTCGAGGAGGGCGGCCGGCGACACTTCATGATGCGCCGCTTCGACCGCGTCGGCAACGCGAAGCTGCACATGCAGTCACTGGCGGCGCTCGCGCACTACGACTTCACGCAGGCCGGCGCCTACTCCTACGAGCAGGCGCTGGCGGTCATCCGCCGGCTCGACCTCTCGCACGCCGCGGTCGAGCAGCAGTTTCGCCGCATGGTGTTCAACATCGTGGCGCGCAACCAGGACGACCACGTCAAGAACATCGCGTTCCTGATGAACCGCGACGGCGACTGGGCGCTGTCGCCCGCCTACGACATGACCTACGCCTTCAACCCCGCCGGGCAGTGGACCAGCCAGCATCAGATGTCGGTCGCGGGCAAGCGCGATGGCTTCACCGTCGAGGACCTGCGCGCCTGCGGTCGGACCGCCGCGATGAAGCGCGGAGCCGCCGAGCGGATCCTCGCCGAGGTGACCGAGGCGGTCTCTGACTGGGAGCGGTTCGCAGCGGACGCCGGCGTCGGCGAGCGGCAGCTCACGGCGATCGCCCGCGCTCACCGGCTGTCGCTGCCGAGCGGGTGATCCCGTCCGACCTGCCGGCTCACGCAGCGCCGGCGTGCCGACCATGGCCGGTCCGGTGTGCGTATGAGACCTCCGGGTAGCACCCTGCGCGAGATGCCGCTTCGCCTCGCCGCCCTCTGTGCCGTGCTGGCCCTCGCGCTCGTCGCCTGCGGGGACGACGATGGCGGCGACGACGCCGCATCGCCGCCGCCGCAGACGACCACCGCGACGATCCCGGCCGACGGCGAGCTCGCGCGCAGCGACGGCGAGCCGGAGGTCACGACGATCGCCGAAGGGCTCGACGTGCCGTGGGAGATCGCGTTCCTGCCCGACCGCCGCGCGCTGATCAGCGAGCGCCCCGGCACGATCCGCCTGCTCAGCGCCGACGGCGAGCTGCGCGACGAGCCGCTCGCCGAGGTGCAGCGCGTCGAGGCCGAGGGCGAGGGCGGGCTGCTCGGCCTGGCCGTCGACCCGCAGTTCGACGACAACGGCTTCGTCTATGCCTACCGCACGACGGCCGACGGCAACGAGGTCGTGCGCCTGCGCCTGGACGGCGAGTCGCTGACCGAGCAGGCGACGATCGTCGAGAACATCCCGGCCGGCGCGATCCACAACGGCGGCCGGCTGGGCGTCGGACCCGACGATCGCCTCTACATCACGACGGGCGACGCCGGCGACGAGGGCTCGTCCCAGCGCGACGGCCTGGCCGGCAAGGTGCTGCGGATGGAGCCCGCCGCCTACCGCGGCGACGGCGCGACGCCCGAGACCTTCACGACCGGCCATCGCAACCCGCAGGGCCTGGCCTGGCAGCCGGGCTCGGACCGCCTGTTCTCAACCGAGCACGGGCCGACGGGCGACGACGAGGTCAACGTCCTGCGCGCGGGACGCAACTACGGCTGGCCCGAGGCGCAGGGCACCGACCACGGCGACTTCGAGGCGCCCGCCGCCGTCTACGGCGACGAGACGATCGCCCCGTCGGGCGCGACCTTCGTGACGCTGCCCGACTCGGCGTGGACCGGCGACCTGCTCTTCGGCGGCCTGGCGGGAACCCAGATCCGCCGGCTGCAGGTCGACGGCGCGACGGTCACCAGCCAGCAGGCGCTGCTCGGCGACCAGCTCGGACGCACGCGCACCGTCGTAGAGGGCCCCGACGGCGCCCTCTACGCGCTGACGAGCAACACCGACGGGCGCGGTTCCCCGCGTGACGGCGACGATCGCCTCATGCGCATCGTGCCCCCGCGCGGCTGAGGCCGGCGGCGCGCGTCACGCGGACTGCGGGCGCGCGTTCGGCGCGACCCCGAGATCCTCTCGCGCGCCCTCGGCCGCGTCGATCAGCCGCTCCTTCACGCCGCGCCAGATCTCCTCCTCGACGTCCTCGATCGGCCCGCTGCCGTCGACGACGAGCAGCTCGCCCAGCGCCGGGCCGTCGGACAGCACCCGGTGGTAGTTCGCGCGGACGCGAGCGAGATGATCGTCCTGATGAAAGAGCTCGTCCGCCGCGCTGCGCGCCGAGATGCGCTGCATGCACGTCGCGACGTCGACGTCGACGAAGACCGTCATGTCGGGCGCGATCGCGAACGCGTTGGCCTCCTCGAGCCAGTCGGCGCCGATCTGCTCGCTCGGCTGATAGGCCAGCGACGACAGCACGTAGCGGTCGCACAGGACCCAGTGCCCGCGCTCCAGCAGCCCCACGATCCCGTTGTGCTCGTTGAAGAGGTGATCGGCGCGATCGGCCGCGAACGCGAGCGCCATGGCGGTCGGGTCGAGCCGGAGGCGACCCTCGATCGCTTGCCGCAGGACCGCGCCGAGCGGCCCGTTCGACGGCTCCTTCGTGAGCTCGACGCTCCGCCCCAGCTCCGACAAGCGCTCGCCCAGCCGAGCCACCTGCGTGGTCGTGCCGGATCCGTCCAGGCCCTCGAAGACGACGAAGCGCCCGCGCGGGGGACGCTCGTCGGTCACTCGAATTCGCTCCGGTTGGCCGGTCTCTGTGCAGGCAGATGTCCCACGTTTCCTACTTCATACGACATCGTTTCGTAGTCGGGGAGACAGGATTTGAACCTGCGACCGCCCGGCCCCCAGCCGGGTGCGCTACCAGACTGCGCCACTCCCCGTGGCTGATGAAGCGGGCGACGGGAATCGAACCCGCCCTAGAAGCTTGGAAGGCTTCTGTGCAGCCACAACACTTCGCCCGCACGCCCAGCGCGCAGGATACCGCGCCCGTTGCCCGCGAAGGGCGCCGAGTAGCCGAATCGACGCCGCTCGCATCGGTCATGCGCCGACGCACCGCACGACGGTGTATAGACTGCCGGCGTGCTTCGTCGCCGCGTTCTGACCACGATCTCGATCGCCGTCGCCGGGATCGCCCTGGGTCTCGGGGCGACCGCCGCCTCCTCGTCGTCGGTCTCGGCGTACAAGCTCCCGGCAGCCGGGGCATGGACGGTCCAGGACCGGTTCGAGTACACCGCGGGCGGTCGGATGACGGTCTCTCGCGACGCGAAGCGGATCAGCGGTCTGCAGGTCACGGTCGGCGCACGGAACGCGACCTCCTGCGGCAGCACCGAAGCGGTTCGCCTGCGCGGATCGCTGCCGATCCGTCGGCTCGGGACCTCCAAGCGGCCCGCCGTGGGCTTCTTCTCCACCAAGACGCGGCTCATCCAGCAGCGCAGCGCGACGTTCATCGTCAACGGCAGGGCCCAGTCGGGCCGGGCGCTCGTCCTCTTCGACAGGACCGGCCGCGCCGCCCTGACCGCCTCGGTCAAGGTCGGGGACTGCAACCTCACCTTCGCGTTGCGCAAGCGCCGCTGAGGCGCGGGCGCGTTCTTCGATCCGCCCGTCCGGCGCGGCGCCTGATCGACGGTTCGAATCCTTCACGAGCAGCGACGCGCGGCGGGCTACCCTGCGGTTCATGAGCGATCTTGCGAAATGCCGCGATGAGTTTCGGACACGGCGAACGTCTGAGCCGGCATGACCTCCCCCCTTGCGATCGAGGCCAACGGCCTCGTAAAGACCTTCGGTGACACCCGCGCGGTCGACGGCGTCGACCTCGAAGTCGCGCGCGGCGTCGTGTACGGCGTGCTCGGACCCAACGGCGCCGGCAAGACCACGACGATCCGCATGCTCGCGACGCTGCTGCGGCCCGACGGCGGCAGCGCGCGCGTGCTCGGCCACGACATCGTGTCGGAGGCGGACGACGTCCGCGGGCTCGTCAGCCTGACCGGTCAGCTCGCCTCCGTCGACGACGACCTGACCGGCCGCGAGAACCTCATCCTGCTGGGCCGCCTGCTCGGCTTCGCGACCAAGCAGGCGCGCGTGCGCGCCGACGAGCTGCTCGTCGCGTTCGGACTCCAGGACGCCGCCGGACGCCTCGTCAAGAACTACTCGGGCGGCATGCGCCGGCGGCTCGACCTCGCGGCCAGCATCGTCGTGACGCCCGAGCTGATGTTCCTCGACGAGCCGACGACCGGCCTGGACCCGCGCTCGCGCAACCAGGTGTGGGACATCATCCGCGCGCTCGTCGGGCTCGGAACGACCGTGCTGCTGTGCACGCAGTACCTCGACGAGGCCGACCAGCTCGCCGACCGGATCGCGGTGATCGACAGCGGCAAGGTCATCGCCGAGGGCACGCCGGCCCAGCTGAAGGCATCGGTCGGTCAGGGCGCCCTGCACGTGCGCCTGCTCGATCCCGAGCGTCGCGACGACGCCGCCCGCCTGCTGGCCGGCACGCTCGACGCCGAGCCCCAGCTCGAGGCCGATCCCGCGGCGCTGTCGATCCGCATCGAGGATGCCGAGCGGGCTGCCGAGGCGGTCGCCGAGCTGTCGCGCGCCGACCTCGGGCTCGCCGGCTTCTCGCTCTCGCAGCCAAGCCTCGACGAGGTCTTCCTCGCCCTGACCGGACATCCCGCCGAAGACGCCGAGACCGACGTGGAGGTCGCCGCATGAGCACCACCCAGAGCTCCCCCGCCGCATCGACCTCCCCGGAGTCCGCGCGGCCGTCGTCCACCAGCCAGGCGCTGAACGCCGCGCTGTCCTCGGCGACGCGGCCGCCGCGTCCCGGGCCGCTGTCCGCCGCGATCACGTTCGGCTGGCGCGGCATGCGGAAGATCAGGCACGTTCCCGAGCAGCTGCTCGACGTGACGATCACGCCGGTCCTGTTCCTGCTGATGTTCACGTACCTCTTCGGCGGCGCCGTCTCGGGCTCGACGGGCGAGTACCTGCAGTACATCCTGCCCGCCATCCTCGTGCAGTCGGTGCTGTTCACCGCCGTGTACTCGGGCGTCGCCCTGAACACCGACATGACGAAGGGCGTCGTCGACCGCTTCCGCTCGCTGCCGATCTGGCGCCCGGCGCCGCTCGTCGGCGCGGTGCTCGGCGACACCGCGCGCTTCGCGATCGCGGCCACCGTCGTCGTGCTGCTCGGCCTCGTGATGGGCTTCGACGCAAGCGGCGGAATCGGCGGCGTGCTGCTCGCGATGGTGCTCGTCGTCGGCTTCGCCTTCAGCCTGTCGTGGACGTTCACGACCGTCGGGCTGCTGATGCGCACGCCGAGCGCCGTCATGAACACGGGCTTCATGGTGCTCTTCCCGCTGATCTTCCTGAGCAACGCCTTCGTCGAGCCCAGCACGCTGCCGTCCGCGCTGGAGGCGTTCGTCAACGCCAACCCGGTCTCCCACCTGATCACCGCCACGCGCGGCCTGATGGGGGGCGACAGCTCGGCCGGCGACATCGGCCTCGTGCTCGGCGAGGCGGCCGTGATGACGGCGGTCTTCGCGCCGCTGACGGTGCGGCTGTACCGCGGCAAGGGCTGAGCGCGCTCAGCCCTTCGCGCACCCGAGACCGTCGAGGGTCGCGACGCTGCTGCGCTGCGAGACGGAGACGTTGCGCGGGTTGGAGAGCGTCCAGCGCACGCCGAGGGCATCGCACGTCGCGCAGAACAGACCGCGAATGTCGGCCGAGAGGTTCGAGAAGAAGTAGCGCGCGTAGGCGTACTCGGCCACCCGACCGCTCGGCAGCGTCGTCCGGAAGCGATTGATCGTGCGACAGCCGTCGGAGTGGATCAGGCCGCGGACGAACTCCCCGGGATGTCGCGCGACGATCTCCTGCTGCCACGGCTCCAGCGCGATCTTGCGCTCGTGCTTGCGGCCCGGCCCGTGCTGTGGGAAGGCGTGCAGCCAGAGCTTGCCGCAGGCCTGGACGTGCACAGCCTCGGACCCCGAACACGGCACGAGGCTCGGGCGAGAGTTCGGCCGGGAGAGCACCATCGCGGTCCAGCAGTCGTCGACGATCCGCGGGTAGCGCAGGTCGAGCGCGACGCGCAGCACGACACGGCCGCGAGTGACCGAGAGGCACCCGTCGCCCAGATACAGCCCGAGCAGATACGTGTACGACGGCTCGTGCGCTGGCTGCCATTCGACACGGATCGCAGGCCAGGACCGCCGCCAACGCCCGACGGTATTCGGCGAGACGCCGCTGATCGCGGCGACCTCGCGGTCAGAGTGCCCGCGCGCGACGAGCTTGCGAACGAGGATGTGGTGCGTCTCGCCGTACGACACGAACACATGTTCGTCGTCGGTGCGGACGGATACGCCAACGAGCCGCCCTTTCCCGCGGCGACGGGGCACGCAGGACTCGAACCTGCAACCTCCGGTTTTGGAGACCGGCGCTCAGCCAGTTGAGCTAGTGCCCCAAGCGCTCTCCAGGGTACCGGGAACCGGGCCCCGCCTCAGCTCAGTAGAGCGCTCCTAGAATCGGCCGATGAGCACCGCAGCCGACTCGATCCCCGTGCCGCAGCTGCCCGACTCGCTGCGCCTCGGCCCCGTCCACCTGACGGTCTCGACGCTCGACGGCTCGATCGCGTTCTACGAGCGCGCGCTGGGCCTGCAGCTGCACGACCGCGACGGCGAGGTCGCGACGATGGGCGCGGGCGGCGAGGATCTGCTCGTCCTCGCGCAGGAGACGGGCGCCGCGCCCGGCGGCCGGCACGCGGGCCTCTACCACTTCGCGCTGCTGTTCCCCACGCGCCGGGAGCTCGCCCGCGCGGTCCGGCGCCTGGCGACGGCGCACACGCGGATCGAGGGCGCATCCGACCACGGCGTCTCCGAGGCGATCTACCTGCGCGATCCCGACGACAACGGGATCGAGCTGTACGCCGACCGCCCGCGCGAGCAGTGGCCGGCGCCGCGCACGGCCGGCGAGCGCGTCGAGATGTTCACGATCGCGCTCGACATCGACGACCTGATGCTCGAGGCCGACGGCGAGCAGCCACGCGCGCATGCCGGGGCCGGGCTCGTCATGGGCCACGTGCACCTGCACGTCGGCGACGTCGAGCGGGCTCTCGCCTTCTACCGCGACGTGCTCGGATTCGAGGTGATGGTGAACGTCGGCAGCGCCGCGTTCGTCTCGGCCGGCGGCTACCACCACCACCTCGGCTTCAACGTCTGGCTCGGGCGCGACGTCAAGCCGCGGCCGCCGGGCACCGCGGGGCTGCGCGAGTGGACGGTCGTGCTCGCGTCGCTCGAGCAGGTCGCGGCGGTCCGCGAGCGCGTGGCCGCCGCCGGCCTGGATCCGCAGGACCACGAGGGCGGCTTCATGGTGCGCGATCCGTGGGCGACCGCGGTCGCGTTCATCGCCGGCTGAGCGTCGCGCGCGAGCGGCCCGCGACGCTTGCCGTGCGCCTTTCAACTGCTCAGCGGTTGAAAGGCGCACCGCCACGCGCTGTCGTCAGAAAGTGCGGGCGGAGGGACTTGAACCCCCAAGGCTTGCGCCACCGGCACCTAAAGCCGGCGTGTCTACCAATTCCACCACGCCCGCGCGCGTCTTCTGGCAGCCCGCCCGATTGTATGTCGGCCGCGCTGGCCGACGACAGCGTTGCCCAGCGGTGCAGCGCCCGAGCTCACCCGCAAGCGCCAGAGGCTGCCGGACTTGCGTCGTGTGCGCGAGCTGAGCCTACAATCGCCACCTCGCCCGGGTGCTGGAACTGGAATACAGGATCGGCTCAAAACCGATTGCCCGTGAGGGATTGTGGGTTCGAATCCCACCCCGGGTACTGGAGCGGCGTCCGCTACGCGACGAGGCCGGCGAGCTCGTCGATCAGCCCCGCCGGAGCCACCACGATGCCCGCCGGCAGGTCGCCCTCGGCCTCCAGCGGGCGCAGCTCGAGCCCGGCCGCGAGGCAGAGCACCTCGCCCGCCGCCGTGTCCCAGATCTGCACCCCGCGCTCGTAGAAGGCGTCGTAGCGCCCGGCCGCCGTCCAGGCGGCGTCGAGCGCCGCGCTGCCCATCCGGCGCACGTCGCGCACGCGCGGCAGCAGCCGGCCGACGACCGCCGCCTGCCGCGCCCGCACGCCGGCGTCGTAGGCGAAGCCGGTCGCGATCAGCGCGGTCGCGAGCTCGGTCTGCCGCGACGCGCGCAGCGCGACGCCGTTGCACGTCGGCACGCCACCGCGCACGCCTGCGAAGAGCTCGGCGCGCAGCGGGTCGTAGACGACGCCGGCGACACCTCCGTCGTCGTCGTGCACGGCCACGCTGACGCACCACTGCGGCACGCCGAAGAGGAAGTTCACGGTGCCGTCGAGCGGGTCGACGATCCAGCGCAGGCCGGAGCCCTGCTGGGTCTCGCCGCCCTCCTCCCCCAGGATCGCGTCGTCCGGTCTCCTCGAGGCGATGATCTCGCGGATCGCCCGCTCGGCGGCCAGGTCGGCCTCGGAGACGAGGTCGGTCGGCGTCGACTTCGCGCCGGTCGCCTGCTCCCCGCCGGCCTCGAAGCGCTCGCGCAGCAGCGCGCCCGCCGCGCGCGCGGCCTGCTCGGCGATCGCCAGCAGCTCGGTCGCCGACACGCTCAGGAGACCGGCGGGCGCGCGTCGGCCCACGGCCGCGCGACCTCGAGCTCGTGCGCCAGCGAGAACAGCGTCTGCTCGCCGTCGGGGCGACCGACGAGCTGCACCGACAGCGGCAGGCCGGCCGCGTCGAAGCCCGCCGGCACGGCGCAGGACGGGTTGCCGAGGTGGTTCCAGACGCCGTTGAACGGCACCCAGCGCAGCGCCCCGTTGAGCGTGTACGCCGCGCCGCGGCCCTCGTACTGCCCGACCGGCAGCGCCGGGCGCGCGAGCGTCGGGCCGAGCACGACGTCGACCTCGTCGAAGATCGCGTTCACGCGCGCGGCATCGGCGCGCTCGCGGCGTCGCGCGCGCTCGGAGGCTCGCCGCGCGGCGACGCCGAGCCGCGCCAGCCGCCGCGTGCGACGCTCGAGCCGCTCCGGATGCGCGACCGTCCGCGCCTCCTCGGCGATCCCGCCGAGATAGCGCGCGAGGGTGTTCAGCCCGACCGGGCCGATCGCCGGCTCGCGCTCGCAGACCTCGTGCCCGAGCGATCCGAGCAGCTGCGCCGTCGCCTCCGCCGCGGCACGCCAGTCGCCGTGCAGCCGCGCCGAGCTGCCCGGCGGGATCCGCGTCGACAGCGCGATCTTCAGGCGCGGCGGGTCCTGCGCCGCGGCCGCGACGTACGGCTCGCCGGTCACGACCTCGTAGAGCAGTGCGGCGTCCGCGACGCCGCGCGTGAGAAAGCCGTACACCGACAGTCCGTTGAAGGGCTCCTCGTAGGGTGCGCTCGGCACGCGCCCGCGCGAGACCTTCATCCCGAACAGCCCGCAGCAGGCGGCCGGGATGCGGATCGACCCGGCGCCGTCGGAGGCCGTCGCGCCGGGCACGAGCGCCGCCGCGACGGCGGTCGCCGCGCCGCCGCTGGAACCGCCCGACGTGCGCTGAAGGTCCCACGGGTTGCGGGTGATCCCGCCGTGCACGGTCTCGATGAACGGCCACGCGCACAGCTCGGGCGTGCGGTTGATGCCGATCACGATCGCCCCCGCCTCGCGCAGCATCCGCACGAACTCCGCGTCGGCCGGCTCGGGATCGCCGTGCGCGTGGGAGCCGAGCACGCGCGGCTCGCCGGCGACGGGCGTGTCGTCCTTGACGGCGATCGGCACCCCCAGCAGCGGCCGCTCGCCGCGAGCGCCGGCGCCGCCGACAGCAGCACGACCGGCCTCGTCGGCCTCCTGCAGGGCGCGCTCGGCGAACACGACGCGGAAGGCGTTCAGCTGCGGGTCGAGCTGCGCGATCCGCTCGAGCGCCGTCTCGACGAGCTCGCGCGGCGTGACCTCGCCGCTGCGCACGAGCTCGGCCTGGCGGGCGACCCCGGCGAAGGCCAGCTCGCGGCGCTCGGTGGCGGTCGGGGAGCCCATCTGCCCGCCTAGAGTAGTCGCCATGAGCCTCGTCCTCGTCGAGGACCGCGACGCGGTCCGCCACATCGTCCTCGACCGCCCCCAGAAGCGCAACGCGCTCAGCACGGCCGTCGTGCAGCAGCTCGGCGACGCCCTGCGCGAGGCCGCCGCGACGCCGTCCGTGCGGATCGTCGTGCTGCGCGGCGCGGGCCCGATGTTCTCCAGCGGCATGGACACCGCCGACCTCGGCGCGCTCGCCGCCGATCCGGCCCGCCTGCGCGAATGGCGCGCCTCGGTCCTCGCGATCTGGAACCTCTGCGAGGAGATCGCCAAGCCGACGATCGCGCAGATCCACGGCGCCTGCCTCGGCGGCGCGGCGGAGCTCGCGCTGGCCTGCGACCTGCGCGTGATGGCGGCCGACGCGGTGCTCGGGCTCGTCGAGACGCGGATCGGGCTGATTCCCGACGTCGGCGGCTGCTCGCGGCTGCCGGCCCTCGTCGGCCTCGGCCGCGCGAAGGAGCTGATCCTCGCCTCCAAGCTGATCGACGGGACCGAGGCCGAGCGGATCGGGCTCGTCAACCGCGTCGCGCCGGCCGACGAGCTCGACGCGACGACGGCGCAGCTCGCCGGCGAGCTGCTCGCCTGCGCCCCGCTGGCGGTCGGCCTCGCCAAGAGCGTGCTCAACGCCGCCGCGCGCCCCGCGCTCGCGCAGACGCTCGAGCAGGAGGTCGCGGCACAGGAGCTGTGCGCGACGAGCGAGGACTTCAACGAGGGCACGCGAGCACTCGCCGAGCGTCGCGCGCCGCGGTTTCGCGCAAGCTGACGTCACCGCTGGTTGGCGCGGCCGCCGACCAGCCGGTGGATATGCTCGCCCTGCCTTGCCCGAGCCGGTCTCCATCATCGGCGCCTCCGGCGCGCTCGGCTTCGGCTTGGCCGTGCGCCTGGCGCGCGCCGGCTGCGCCGTCACGATCGGCTCGCGCGACCACGCGCGCGCCGAGCAGGCCGCCGTGCGCGCGCAGCAGGCCGTCCCGGGAGCGCTCGTCGCGGGCCTCGACAACGCCACGGCGGCGGCCGGCAACGAGCTCGTGATCCTCTCCGTGCCGTTTCGCAGCCAGGCCGAGACGCTGCACAACCTCGGGGACGTCCTGCGCCCCGGCCAGCTCGTCGTCGACTGCACGGTGCCGCTGGCGGCCGCGATCGGCGGCAAGGCGACGCGCACGATCGGCGTCTGGCAGGGCTCCGCCGCCCAGCAGGCGCAGGAGATGGTGCCCGACGGGGTTACCGTGCTCAGCGCGCTGCACACGGTCAGCGCGGCGCTGCTGCGCGACCTCGACCACGAGCTCGACGAGGACGTCCTGCTGTGCGGCGACAGGCGCGCCGACAAGCGCCGCGTCGCGCAGCTGCTGGACACCATCGACGGGCTGCGCTGCGTCGACGCCGGGCGCCTGGAGATGGCCCGCCTGACCGAGAGCCTGACGGCGCTGATGATCTCGGTCAACGTCCGCTACAAGACGCACGCCGGCGTCAGGCTCACGGGCCTGCCCGACGAGCTGTGGCCGGCGCCCTGATGGCCGGCCCGGTCGTCCTCGCCGGCGGCACCGGCGGCGCGAAGCTCGCGCGCGGCATGCTCGACGTCGTCGGCGCCGAGCTGACGGTGATCGCCAACACGGCCGACGACATCGAGATCTACGGGGCCTACGTCAGCCCCGACCCGGACCTCGTCACGTTCTGGCTCGCCGACCGCATCGACGAGCGCGGCTGGGGCCTGCGCGACGACACGTTCGCGGTGATGGACGGTCTGCGCGAGATCGGCGTCGACGTCTGGTTTGCGCTCGGCGACCGCGACCTCGCGATCGGGATCGAGCGCGCGCGGCGGCTCGCCGAGGGCGCCCGGCTGACCGAGGCGCTGGCCGAGCTCGGCAGCGCGCTCGGCGTCGCCGCGCGCGTGCTGCCGATGACCGACGAGCCCGTGCGGACGTGGGTTCAGGTCGGCACGCGGTGGGTCGCCTTCCAGGAGTTCATGATCCGCGGCGATGCGGCGAGCGCGATACGCGACACGCAGCTGCGCGGCGTCGACAGTGCCCTGCCGACGGTCGAGGTCCTCGAGGCGATCGCCGCCGCCAGCGCGATCGTCATCGGCCCCTCGAACCCCGTCATCTCGATCGGGCCGATCCTCGGCGTCCCGCGGCTGCGCGAGGCGCTGCTCGACAGCCCGGCCCCGATCGTCGCGGTCTCGCCGATCGTCGGGGGCGAGGTGCTCAAGGGACCGACCGCGGCGTTCATGCGCTGGGCCGGCTACGACGCCAGCACGGCGTCGATCGCCGCCTGCTACGACGGGCTGCTCGACGGGCTCGTCGCCGACGAGCCGGTCGATGCCGGCGTACCGGTGCTGCGGACCGACACGCTGATGACCGACGCCGACAGCCGCCGCCGCGTCGCCCGCGAGACGCTGCGCTTCGCCGAGGGGCTGGCGGCATGACGCCCGCGCGCAAGCGCCCGCGAACGTACGCGATCCTGCCGGTCAAGCGCTTCGAGGCCGCCAAGGCGCGCCTCGGCGGCGACGTCTCGTCCGGCGCGCGGCGCGCGCTCGCCGAGTCGATGATGACCGACGTGCTGATGGCCCTGCGGCGCGCGAAGACCGTCGACGAGGTGCTGGTCGTGACGTCCGAGCCGACCGCCGACGCGATCGGCCGCGGCTACGGCGCGACGGTCCTCGTCGACGACGTCGAGGACGGCCAGAGCGAGGCCGCGCTGATCGGGATCGCGCAGGCGCTCGAGCACGGGGCAGAGCGCGTGCTGCTCGTGCCTGCCGACTGCCCGGCGCTCGATCCGGTCGAGCTCGACGAGCTGCTCGATCGCGAGACGGACGCGCGCTCGGTGATCGTCGTCCCCGACCGCCACGGCAGCGGGACGAACGCGCTCGTCCTGTCGCCGCCGGACGTCATCGAGCCGGCGTTCGGGCCCGGCAGCCGCGCCCTGCATGAGCAGGCCGCCGCGGCGGTCGGCCTCGCCGCGGCGGTCGAGCACGTGCCGACGCTCGCGATCGACGTCGACACCGCCGACGACGTGGAGGCGCTGCGCGACGCGCTGCGCGAGCGCCGCGGCGGCGCCGCGCACACGCGCGGGATGCTGAGCCGCCTGTACGGCAAGGAGCCGCCCCCGCCGCCGGGCGCTTCGTGATCGTCGCGTGCGCGCTGGCCGGCGTCCCGGACGTGCGCGCGGGCGACGACCTCGCCGCGATCCTCGTCGCGGCGGCAGATCGGCTGACGGGCGGCGACGTGCTCGTCGTCGCCCACAAGGTCGTGTCCAAGGCCGAGGGGCGAACCGTCGCGCTTACCGACGTCGTGCCGAGCGAGCGCGCGCTGGCGCTGGGCGCCGAGCACGGCAAGGATCCGCGGCTCGTGCAGGTCATCCTGCGCGAGAGCACGGAGGTCGTGCGGGCGCGGCCGGGCGTGCTGATCTGCCGCACGCGACACGGCTTCGTCTGCGCGAACGCCGGCGTCGACGCCTCGAACGCCGGCGCCGCCGGCGAGGTCGTGCTGCTGCCGGAAGATCCCGACGGGTCGGCGCGCGCGCTGCGCGCGCGCCTGCGTGAGCTGACCGGCGTCGCGCCCGGCGTCATCATCGCCGACTCGTTCGGTCGCGCCTGGCGCGTCGGGCAGTGCGACGTCGCGATCGGGATCGCCGGGCTGGCGGCGCTCGACGACTGGCGCGGGCGCGACGACGACGCCGGCCGCCCGTTGCAGGCGACGCTGATCGCGATTGCCGACGAGGCGGCTGCGGCGGCAGACCTGACGCGCGGCAAGGACTCGCGTGAGCCCGCCGTGCTCGTGCGCGGCCTCGAGCGCTACGTGACCGAGCACGACGGCCCGGGGGCGGCCGTGCTCGTCCGGGCTCGCGATGAGGACCTCTTCCTCTGACCTGCGACGCACGACACCGGTATCGGCGCTACCTGCACTTGGAGCTGGAGAACTCCTGGCTGCCGCGACCCGGCTGGCAGCGCTGCGTCCGCGCATCCGCCGTCACCGTCCACTCGCCGCCCCTGGTCTCGAGCTTGAGGCCGTAGCGGATGTCGCGAATCGACTCCCCGGTGAGGCCGAAGACGGTCATCGTCGCGGTCGCCTCGCTCGACGACAGCTGGCAGGCGGTGATCGTCAGGCGCGAGGCGTTGCCCTTGTCCGGGCCGTCGGGCAGCTGGATCGGACCGGCGTGCGCGCGCACGGCGAGCAGCAGCGCGCGGTCGGGCGGAACCTTGCAGTTCGTCGTCGCGCCAGACCCGCAACCGCTTGCGATGGCGGCGGCAAGCAGGCAGGCGGGAACGATCGCGCGATGTCTCATCGGCCGGGAACTATGCCGGTCCGGGGCAAAACTCGTCGCGGGAGTCGCGCAAGGTCAGCCGACGCGCTCGACGCGATAGCGACGCTCGCCGGCCGGCGTCTGCACCGCCACGGTCTCTCCCGCGCGCGCGCCGACGAGCCCCTGCGCGACCGGTGACTCGAACGAGATGCGCCCGCTCTTGAGGTCCGCCTCGGTCGCTCCGACGAGCGTCAGCTCCATCGAGCGACCCGACGCCTCGTCGACGACCGCCACGCTGGAGCCGAATGCGACGACGTCCGGGTCGCCCGCCGGCTCGACGACGCGCGCCGCGCGCAGGCGCTGGTTGAGACGCTTGATCTTCGTCTCCAGATGCGCCTGGTCCTCCTTGGCGATGTGGTACTCGGCGTTCTCCTTCAGATCGCCCAGCTCGCGAGCCGCCTTGATGCGCTCGGCCATCGCCGCGCGCCCCTCCGTCTCGAGCTGCTCGATCTCGGCCCGCAGCGCGACGAGCCCCTCGGCAGTGATCTGCTCTGGCTCTAGCATCCGCGCAGGGTAGCGCGCCCTCCCCGCCCGGACGCGCCGCCGCGCCGGCGCTCCGGGCGCAGCGGTCAGCTGCAGGGCAGCGTCGAGAAGTCGCGGTGCCCGCGTCCCTCGCGACAGCGATGCGTATCGAGATCGCGCACGACCGTCCAGGTCCCGTCGCGGCGCTCGAGCGTGACCTCGTGGCGCTGGTCCTGGATCGAGTCGTCGCGCACCCCGAAGACCGTCACCGTCGCCGTGCCGTCGTCGTCGGACATCCGGCAGGGATCGACCTCGATGCGCTCGGCGTCGCCATCGACCGCGGTCGTCCCGACGACGATCGTGTCGACGTGCCCGCGCGCTGCGGCCTCGAACGCCGCGCCGGCCGGCAGGCACGGGCGGTCGGCCCGCTCGTCGTCGTCGTCATCGCCGCCGCCGCATCCCGCCAGCGCGAGACCGGCGAGCAGGCATGCGGTGAGCAGGATCCACCTCATCGCACGCATCGTCTCATGCCGCGGCGCCGCGCGGCTCGTAGCGGCGGCGCAGGTCGTAGAGCGTCGTGCGCTCGGCGGCGGGCCGGCCGGCGCGGTGCGCGGCGGCGACGAGGTCCTCCGGCTCGAGTCGCACACCGTGGTAGCTGCCCGCCAGCCGGCTGATGTTCTCCTCCATCAGCGTCCCGCCGAGGTCGTTGACGCCCCAGCGCAGCGCCTCCGTGGCGGCATCCAGCCCCATCTTCACCCAGCTCGCCTGGAGGTTGCGCACGGTACGGCCGAGCGCGAGGCGAAAGACGGCGGTGTGCTTGAGGTTCTCCTCGCGCGAGATCTCCTGCACGCCGTGCGTGCGGCCCAGCAGCGTGTGAAACGGGATGAAGCTCAGCGGCACGAACTCCGTGATGCCGCCGGTGCGCTCCTGCAGCTCGCGCACGACGCGCATGTGCTCGGCGAGCTCCCACGGCTCCTCGATGTGCCCGAACATGACCGTCGCCGTCGAGCGCAGGCCGGCGCGATGCGACGCCTCGATGATCTGCACCCAGCGCGCGACCGGCAGCTTGTTGGGGCTGATCCGCTCGCGCACGCCGTCGTGCAGGACCTCGGCGGCGGTGCCCGGCGTCGAGTCCAGCCCCGCCGCGCGCAGCCGCTCGAAGACGGCTGCCGGCGACAGCTCGGCGGCGTCGCACATGTGCGCGACCTCCATCGCCGAGTAGGCGTGCAGGTGCAGCTGCGGCGCCGTCTCCCTCGCCAGCGCCAGCCAGCCCTCGTAGTCCTCGATCGACCAGTCGGGATGGATCCCCGACTGCATGCACAGCTCGGTCGCGCCGAACTCGACGGCCTCGTGCACGCGCGTGACGAAGTCGGCGCGTTGCAGCTGGTAGGCGTCGGGCGAGCGCTTGCCCTGACCGAAGCCGCAGAACGCGCAGCCGACGATGCAGACGTTCGATACGTTGACGTTGCGGTTGACGACGAACGTCACGTCGTCGCCGGCGAGCTCGCGGCGCAGCTCGTCGGCGGCCTGGCGCAGGTCCTCGATCGCCTCCGGTCGCGTCTCGGCGAACAGCGCCGTCAGCTCGTCGGGCGTCAGGGCGGCGCCGGCGCGACCGCGCGCGATCGCGCCGGCCACGAGGTCGCGACGCAGCGGCCGCGGCGGCTCCGTGCGGGTGGGCGGGGTCCGCTTCTGTCGCGGGATGAAGCTCCAGTAGCGCGCCTTGACGACGTCGAGCACGCCTTGCGCGATCCAGTCCGCATCGATGTAGCGCGGGTACACGCAGAGCCGCTCGGTCAGCGCGACGCCGTCGGCCGCCAGCCGCTTGCGCACCTGGTGCGGGGAGGGAAACGGGTGCTCGGGCGAGATGTGGTCGCCGTTGGCGCTCAGGCCGCCCAGATCGGTCGCGCCGGCGGCGACGAGCTGCGACCACCAGTCCGCGAGGTTCGGCGGGATCTGCACGCCGACGTCGGGCATCAGCCGGCGGCACTCGGCGACGAGCCGGCGCATCTCGGCGATCGTGACCGGCGTCGCCCACGGCGGCAGGTCGATCGGATCCCGCCCTCCCCCGTGCACGATCCCCGTGCGCCACAGCTCGCGCGCCGCCGCGTCGGCGATCTGCGCCGGCTCGCGGCCGTAGTAGCTCGCGTGCGGGACGAAGTTCTGCAGGATCACCTCCTGCAGGTGACCGTGCTCGGCGTGCACGACCGCGAGCGCCTCGAGCGCCGCGACGCGCTCGTCCTCGGACTCGCCGATCCCGACGAGGATGCCGCTCGTGAAGGGGATCCGCAGCTCGCCGGCGGCGCGGATCGTCGCCAGCCGGCGCCGCGGGTGCTTCGTCGGCGAGCCCTGGTGGGCGACGAGATCGGGGTTGACGGACTCGAGCATCAGCCCCTGCGAGGCGGTCACCTCGCGCAGCCGGGCGAGATCGCCGTGCGGCAGGACGCCGAGGTTCGTATGCGGCAGCAGCCCGCGCTCCAGCGCCTGCTCGCAGGCCCAGACGACGTAGGCGACGAAGTCCTCGTGGCCGTACTCGGCCAGCAGCGCGCGCACGCCGGCGTCGACCTGCGGGTGCTCGCCGGTCAGCACCAGCAGCTCCTTGACGTTGCGCCGCGCGGCGCCGTCGAGCAGCGCGAGGACCTCGTCGGGCGCGTGCAGGTGGGTCTTGTGCGTCGCGAACGCGCAGTACTTGCAGTAGCACCGGCACGTGCGCGACAGCGAGAGCGTCAGGTTGCGGCTGAAGGTGACGCGCCGGCGCACGGCAGGAAGTCTAGGCGCGCGGTCGCGCCGTCCCCAGCTGCCACGGCGCCCGCCGACCGCAACCCGGCAGCGCGGCGCCCGGCGCAACCGGCGAGCGAGAGCGGCGCGAGGCGTACGCTGCCGTCGTGCGCGCACGGCGGGCAATCACGACCGTGACCGTCGGCCTGATCGCCGGCTCCGCCGGGGGGTGCGCGGAGGAGTCCGAGCGGCCGTCCCCGGCGCCACCGGTCAGCCGCGAGGCGGTCGACCGTCACGACACGGCGATCGACCGTCAGCTCGAGACGATGCGGCGCGCGGCGGCGAGCGGCGATCGCGCGGCCGTCGCGCGCGCCCAGAGCACGCTCGAGCGCCTCGCGCAGACCCATCCGGCGGCGGCGCGGACGTCGTCGGCGCGCGATCCGTTCGAGCGCATGCTGGAAGACTTCCCGTTCAAGCGCCCGCCGCTCGTCGCGCAGCAGGTGACGACGACGCGAGGCGATCGGCGGGTCTTCGCCGGCGTCGACCGCGCCGCGTTCTGCCTGCTCACGCCGGCCGCGCGCCGGGAGGCCGTCGAGGCCGTTCACCGGCCGGCCGACGCGCGACTGCGCACCGACGGCATCACGGACTTCGAGCTCGTCGTCGTCGCCCTGACGCGGTCGGTCGCGACGCTCGACCAGGCGCTCGCGATCGGCCGCGGCAACAGCGTGCGCCTGACGAGCCGCGGACGGAGCTGCTAGTGGTTCGCGGCGCGCCCGGTCCACGACAGCGTCCGGTCGCGCGACTCGCGATCGCGGCCGTCGTCGCGCTGATCGTGATCGCCGCCATCGTCGCGGCGACCCGCGTCCGCGACTCGGCGCCGGAGCCGGCCGGCGCCGCGACGCTGGAGGACTGCGCGCAGATCGCCGACCGCGCGGAGATGCGCGACTGCTACACGGCGGCGATGCTCGACGAGCTGCGCCCGGTGCGCGACCCGACGGCGGTGCTCGCGCGGATCGACCGCGACGTGAATCGGATCGGCGAGTACCCGGCCGCGAACTGCCACACGCTGATGCACACCGTCGGGCGTCGCTACGCAGCGCTGCGCGACGTCACGCTGCCGACGCTGATGGACCACCTCCCGCGCAGCAACGATCCCGGCTGCGCGGCCGGCTTCGCGCACGGCATGATCACCGCGATCGCGCCCGCGGTGCTGCGTGCCGGACCGGGCGTCGACGCGGTCTGCAGCCGCGCGGCGACGCGCTTTCAGCGCTACAGCTGCACGCACGGGCTCGGGCACGCCTACATGCGCTTCCATGCCGAGGCGCTCGAGCCCGCGCTGAAGCTCTGCCGGGCGCTGGGGCCGACCGCCGCTCCGGACTGCGCGCAGGGGGCCTATCACGACTACTGGCTGGCGATCGCCGGCGCCGACGAGACGACGCGCCCGGCCGGGGCGACGACCGACCCGCGCGCGCTCTGCGAACGGCAGCCGAGCGAGTTCGTGCGGGCGTGCTGGTATCGCGCGTTCATCGACACCCGTCCGGCCGGATACCAGACGCAGTCGGCGGACGACCTGCTTCGGACCTGTGCCGGCACCAGCGGCCTGCAGCGCGCGGGCTGCATCACCGCCGCGTCGGTGATCGGCTCGCCGAACCCGCTGCGCCAGATGCGCGTCTGCGCGCACGCGCAGCTTGCAGCGGACGATGCACTGGCCTGCGTGCGCGGCGTCAAGGTGCAGAACCTCGTCGGTACGCCGGCGATCAACCAGCTGCGCGTGATCGACCGCTGCGCGTGGTTCTCCGGGCGCGTGGCGAGCGGCTGCTACGAGTGGCTGGGCAAGGTGCTCGCGGTCATCACCGACGGGCGCTTCGCCACGAGCGGCTGCTCGCAGGTCGCGCGCCCGGAGTCCTGCCGGCGTGGCGCGCGCTCGTTCAACGGCCCGCTCGTCACGTTCAGCTGACGAGCCGCGGCGCGGCCACGACGCCCCGAGCCGGCGACCTGATGCCCCATTGGCCCCGCGGGCTCTAGAGTTCCGTCTCGATGCCACGGTGGGCACGAGTGGGGAGCTTTCTCGTCGCGATCCTCGCGGTCACGAGCGTGCCGGCACTCGCGCTCGTCAGCGCCGGCACGGCGCGGTCGGACCGGATCGTCGGCACGAGCGGCAGCGACCTGCTCGCGGGCGGCTTCGGCAACGACATCATCTACGGGCGCGGCGGCAACGACGAGCTGTACGGCGACTCGGGCAACGACCGGATCTTCGGCGGCGGCGGCAACGACCTGATCGACGGCGGCACGGGCAACGACCGCATCGAGGGCGGCACCGGCGACGACCGGATCGACGGCGGCGACGGCGACGACATCGTGCGCGGCGGCCTCGGCAACGACTTCATCGTCGAGGACGGCCTCGGCAACGACAAGCTGCTCGACGGCGGAGCGGGCGACGACTACATCGACGGACACCGCGGCAACGATCGCCTCGAGGGAGGCCCGGGCGACGACATCCTGCGCGGCGGATCGGGGACCGACGTGCTGTACGGCGGCGAAGGCAACGACACGCTCGACGGGGGCACCGGCCCCGACCTCGCCGACGGCGGACCGGGCGACGACCTGATCGTGTCGACCGGCACGGCCGACCGCGTCTTCGGCGGACCGGGCGACGACCGCATCGTGGCGAGCGACGCGCAGCTGATCGACTGCGGCCCGGGCGACGACACGGTCATCATCGACAGCGAGTCGCAGGCGACGCTCGCCGGCTGCGAGCGCGTCGAGCGCCGCGTCGACCTCGATCTCGGCAAGGACCCGCTGCAGGGCGCGACGAACGCCGGCTTCCTCGTCGGCGGTCCGGCGGCCGCGACCAGCGGCAGCCTGACCGAGGTGCACATGCGCGTCGTGCGCGGCACCCGCGGCAACGACCACATCGTCGGCCTCGACGTCGCCACCGCTGACGAGCCCAACGCCGACCTGCTGCTCGGCGGCGACGGCAACGACACGCTCGTCGGCCTGGGAGGCAACGACCATCTCGAGGGCGAGCGCGGCGACGACCGCCTGTTCGGCGGCCCCGGCGACGACCGCCTGTACGGGCGCACCGGCGACGACCGCCTCGACGGCGGGCCGGGCGACGACCTGCTCGAAGGCGGCCGCGGCAACGACACCCTGCGCGGCGGGCCCGGCAACGACCGCCTCAACGGCGGCCTCGACGACGACGTCATCTACGGCGGCCCCGGCAACGACATCGTCATCGCGATGGGCGGGGGCCGCGACGTGATCGACTGCGGCCCCGGCCGCGACAAGGCCTACGTCGACCGCAGCGACGTCGTGCGCAACTGCGAGATCATCGCTCGCACCCGCACGCGCGTGCTGCGCGCACGCTGAGCTCCGGGCCCAGAGCGGGCGTCGAGCTCCCGAGCGACGAGACGACGCCGGCCGCGGCCACGCGCGACGGCGAGCCTCGTATCCTCGGGCGCGATGCGTCGCCCCCAGCTCCTCGCGGCCGTGCTCGTCGCGCTGCTCGCGCTCGCCGGCTGCGGCGCCGACAGCAGCGAGCGGGCGCCGAACGTCGACGCCACGCTGCTGCTGGACTTCCAGCCCAACGCCGTCCACACGGGCATCTACATGGCGGTCGCGCGCGGCTACGATCGCGCGCTCGGCGTCGGCCTGAACGTGCGCGTGCCGACCGACTCGACGGACTCCGTCAAGCTGCTGGCCTCCGAGCGGGCCGACCTCGCCGTGCTCGACATCCACGACCTCGCGATCGCGCGCGAGCGCGGCCAGGACCTCGTCGGCGTCATGGCGCTCGTGCAGACGCCGCTTGCGGCGATCCTCGCGCAGCCGCAGATCCGCACGCCACGCGACCTCGAGGGCGAGCGCGTCGGCGTGACGGGGCTGCCGAGCGACGACGCCGTCCTGCAGTCGATCGTCCGGGGCGCGAAGGGCGACCCGAGCCGCGTGCGCAGCACGACGATCGGCTTCACCGCCGTGCGCAGCGTGCTGACCGGACGCGTCGCGGCGGCGACCGGCTTCTGGAACGTCGAGGGCGTCGCGTTGCGCGAGCGCCGCCCGCAGATCCGCGAGTTCCGCGTCGAGGACTTCGGCGCGCCCGCCTATCCCGAGCTCGTGCTGACCGTCACCCGCGAGACCCTGCAGGACCGGCCCGCCGTCGTCCGCGCGACCGTCGCCGCGCTGGCCCGCGGCTACGAGGAGGTGCTGAGCGACCCGGAGAACGGCGTCAGCGCGCTCGTCAACGGGGTCTCCGGCCTCGATCGCGCGCAGATCCAGCGTGAGCTCGACGCCGTGTCGGCCTCGTTCACGGCCGGAGCGCGCGGCTTCGGCGAGCTCAATCGCGGACGGCTGGAGGCCTGGGCGCGCTGGGAGAAGCAGTTCGGGATCACCGAGCGCGAGCCCGACGTCGGCCTCGCGTTCGACGGGCGCTACGTGCCCGAGCCCGGTCGCGACTGAGGCACGATCGCGCTCGCGGCCGTGCCCATCGGGACGCAGCACCTGAGGCGGGTCGAGTCATGCATGTGGGGAGGTGCATAAGTCGACCAGCCTCCAGCCTCCGGTCCGGCAACCGCCCACGAGGCGCAAGCGCACGCGGCGGGCCTCCGGCGCCCGCCCGCACCAACCCACCCGGGCGCGGAGCCCGCGATCGTCAGGCGTTCGCGGTGACGAGCCCATCGACGAGCGACGCGCCCTCGCGCGCCATCCGCGAGCGCGGCACGACGAGGTCGAAGCCGGCGGCGAGCGCGGCGGTGCGCGTGTCGACGTCGGTGTGCAGATAGAAGGCGAGCGTCTTCACGCCGGTTGTCGAGCCCTCCAGCGCGGCCAGGCGATCGCTTGCGTCCTCGCAGAGGTCGGCGAGGAGCAGGTCGGCGCCGTCGAGCAGGTCGGCGGCCGCCTGCGCGGTGCCGGCGACCTGCACGTCGTGGCCGGCCGCGGCGAGCATGCCCTGCACCTTGGAGCCGAACAGGAGATCTGGCAGATGCGCGACGACGCGCGCCATCTACTGTGCCCGCAGCTTGCGGAACTCGTCGCGCACGGACTGCGGGCGGCCCCACATCTGGCGCACCTCGACGCGTCCGGTGCGCATCTCGCGCAGGACGAGCTCACCCTCGATGCCGGCCTCGTCGAGCAGGTTCAGCGTGCCGTGCACGGCCGGCGCCGCGGCGGCGTGGCCGAAGCGGTGGGCGACGAGCAGCCGCCAGTGCCAGTCGTGCCTGGAGTACGGCTGTGCGTTGCAGGTGACGAGGTACGTCGCGGCGTCGATGTAGCGCGACTCGTCGGCGATCCGCAGGTCGAGCTCCATGTCGGTCCAGTCGTCGGGCAGCGACTCGACGATCTGCTGGAAGGTGTCCGCAAGCGCCATCGACCCGCCAATCTAGATGATTCGGCGGGTGGCGGACCGCAGGCGCGATCGGCCGCCGCCGCCGGGGGCTATGCTCGGCGCATGGCCACGCTGACCGATGCCGTTGCCAGCGAGTACCGGGTGCTGACGCAGGACTGCGGGCTGATCGACCGTTCCGAGCGCGGCAAGCTCGCGCTGACGGGCAGCGAGCGCAAGTCGTTCCTCGCCGGCCAGGTGACGAACGACATCGAGGGGCTGCAGGCCGGCGGCGGCTGCTACGCGGCGTTCCTGACGCACAAGGGCAAGATGCTCGGCGACCTGCGCGTGCTCGCCGCCGAGGATCCCGGCGCCGAGCCCGAGTTGCTGCTCGACACCGACCGCGCGACGCTGCAGGCGCTGTTCGACCTCGTTCGGCGCTTCAAGATCGGCTACGACGTGCAGCTGCACAAGCGCACCGTCCAGCGCGGGCTGCTGACGCTCGTCGGTCCCGGAGCGCGGGCCGTCGCCGGCGCCGAGGACCTGCCCGCCGACGAGCATGCCCACCGCGCCGGCACGGTCGCCGGCCACGCCGTCCGCCTGATCGCCACCGACGTCGGCGTCGACGTGCTCTGCGATGCCGACGACACCGCCGCGGTGCGCGCGGCGCTGCTCGCCGCCGGCGCGACGCCCGTCTCGGAGGAGGCGACCGAGATCATCCGCGTCGAGCGCGGCCGCCCGCGCTACGGCCTCGACGTCGACGACTCGACGATCCCTCAGGAGGCCGGGCTCAACGAGCGCGCCGTGAGCTTCACGAAGGGCTGCTACGTCGGCCAGGAGACCGTCGCGCGGCTCTTCTACCGCGGCAAGCCCAACCGTCACCTGCGCGGGCTGAAGCTCTCCGAGCCCGCGCCCACCGGCGCCGAGCTGACGCTCGGCGAGCGCGTCGTCGGCAGGCTGGCGAGCTCGCTCGTCTCCCCCGCGCACGGCCCGATCGCGCTCGCGCTCGTGCGCCGCGAGGCAGTGCCGGGCGAGCTCGTCGACGTCGAGGGCGGCGCGACCGCCGAGGTCGTCGAGCTGCCGTTCGCTGCGAGTTGACCGCACGGGGTTCTGACGGCGCAGGTCTTCCACCGAGCCGGGTGCTCCTCTCCAGGCCGTCCGAGATTCCCCTGGGACGGAGGCCTACCCACGAAGCACCGGGTCCACCCCGAACGATGCTGGATCGAGCACGCGAATCATGCTCGGGCGGTTCGCGGCGCCGCATCCCCCTCGCGATGGGCCGACCGGCGCCGCCGGTAGCCTGTCCTCATGCACGCACAGGTCGATGGAGCACCGCGATGACGACGTTCACCACGCCGGATGCCGCGCGCCTGCTGGCGCAGCTCGATGAACGCACGCGCTCCGCCTGGTCGTCCTATCGCGATGCGCTGGCCGGCCTCGACGGGCCCGCGTACGACGCCGCCGAGGCGGCGCAGTGGGACGGCTTGCAGGCCGCACTGGGCGAGATCGAGATCGCCCGCGCTGCGCTGACAGCGCCGGTCGACGCCTGATCGACGCCGCGCGACTGCGCAACCATCGGCAGCCGGAGAGGTTCTGCGGGTTGGTGAGAACGCATGCTGCGAAGCGCGCGATGCCGCGAGCCGCTGTAGCGCTCGTCGTCGCGCTGATGATCGCGATCGGCGGCTGCGGCGACGAGTTCGACGGTCGCGAGCGTCCGGCGCCGATCACCCTGCAGGCATCGGTCACGCCGCGGGCGGTCACCGTCGCACCGGCCAGCATCGGTGCCGGGCCGATCGAGCTGGTCGTGAGGAACCTCACGCCGGCCTCCCTGCAGGTCACGTTGCGCAGCGAGGCGCTGTCGGCCGGGACCGCACCGCTGCAGCAGAGCACCGGACCGATCAATCCCGGCGACACCGGTGCGCTGAGCGCGGAGCTCGTCCAGGGCACGTATCGCATCACGACGAGCCCCGCCACGACCACACCGGCCAGGATCCGCGTCGGCCCACAGCGGTCCAGCGCGCCGGATCAGCTCTTGCAGCCGTAGCGTCGCATGGCCGCGCTTGCGACAATGCGCGCAAATGCCCTGGCCCCGCACCCTCCTTGCCGCACTCGCGGCACTTGCGCTCGGCGTCGCCTGTGCGCTGGTCTTGACCGGCGGCTCGAGCGCGGCACCCACCAAGTCGCAGGAGCTCTTCACGAAGACGCTGCTCGCCGACGAGCGGACGACGAGCGCGATCAAGGAGCTGCTGCGCGGTGGCGGCGGCTTCGTCGCCCCCGACATCGAGTTCGCGGACCTGACCGGTGACGGGCGCTCGGACGCGATCGTGCGCGTCGACACGGGCGGCGTCGCGGGCGCGGTCGCGCTGTACGTCTTCAGCACCGACGGTGCCGCCGCCGACAGCGCGCTGCGCGCCGTCTACCGCTCGCAGCGCCTGTACCGCGCGAGCACCGAGGTCGTCGACGGAACGCTCGTCCTGCGCACCCCGCGCTATGCGGAAGGCGACGACGTCTGCTGCCCGGCGAAGCTCGTCCAGCGCGTCTACGTCTGGAGCGCGGGCGCCAAGACGCTGCGCCTGCGCAGCAGCGACGAGACGGCCGGCCCGACCGACTGACGGGCCCAGGCCACGTCCCGGCAGCCCGAGCTCGCGATCGACGCTCACCGGCCGGCCTCGTGCCGCAACGCCGCGGCCGTGGCCGGGACGACCCGGCGTCAGCGACCTCCGCCGGGCCGAGCAACAGATGCGCCCGTGCAATACTTGCGTGCATGCAAGCATCTACCTCGATCCCGGACGCGACGTCGGCGACCGAGCTCGCCGAGCATCTGCTCGCGCTCTGGCGCACGATCATCAACCTCGGCGGTAGCGGCAGCTACGCGATCTTCGAGGAGCTCGATCTCACGCTGACGCAGGTCAAGGCACTCTGCGCGCTGCGTGACGACGAGCTGACCGTCAAGCACCTCGCCGAGCGGCTCGACCTCTCGCTGCCCGGCGCCAGCCGCGCCGTCGACGCGCTCGTCGAGCGCGACCTGCTCGACCGCCGCGAGGACCCCAGCGACCGCCGCATGAAGCGCCTGCGCTGCACCGACGCCGGCCGCCGCGCGCTCGAGCGCCTCGACGAGGCCCGCCTCGCCGGCCTCGAGAGCTTCACGGCGACGATGCCGGCCGCCCAGCGCCGGCGGCTGATCGGCGCCCTGCGACCGATCATCGACGACCTGCGCAACGAGCCCGCCCGATGACCGGACGGCTCGCCCTCACCGACGACAACCGGCGCTGGTGGACGCTCGCGGCGATGTGCTTCGCGCTGTTCATGGTCATGCTCGACAACACCGTCGTCAACGTCGCGCTGCCGTCGATCCAGGACGACCTGCGCACGTCGATCACCGGCCTCGAGTGGACCGTCAACGCCTACACGCTCGCCTTCGGCGTGCTGCTCGTGACGGGCGGCCGGCTGGGCGACATCTTCGGGCGCCGGCGCGTCTTCCTCATCGGCGTCGTGCTGTTCGCCGCGTCGAGCCTGTTCATCGGCTTCTCGCAGTCCTCCGCCTGGCTGATCGGCGGGCGCGCGCTGCAGGGCGTCGGCGCGGCGCTGATGATGCCCGCCACCCTGTCGATCATCACGAACGCCTTCCCGCCGCACGAGCGCGGCAAGGCGATCGGCACCTGGGCCGGCGTCTCGGCGCTCGCGCTGGCGATCGGGCCGGTCCTCGGCGGCGTGCTCGTCGAGCACGTCTCCTGGCAGTCGATCTTCTTCATCAACCTGCCCGTCGCCGCAGGTGCCGTGGCGGTGACGCTCTTCGCGACGCGCGAGTCGCGCGACGAGACGGTCCTGCCGAAGATCGACTTCGCGGGCGTCGCGGCGATCACGATCGGGCTGACCGCGCTCACGCTGGCGCTCGTCGAGGCCGGAGCGTGGGGCTGGACCTCGCCGCAGATCCTCGCGCTGTTCGCGCTCGCCGCCGGCGGCGTGGCGGCGTTCGCGCTGATCGAGCGCCGCGTCGCCGTGCCGATGGTCGACTTCGCCTTCTTCGGCTCGCGGACGTTCCTCGGCGCCAACATCGTCGCGTTCATCATCTCCTTCGCGATGCTCGGGATGTTCTTCTTCCTGACGCTCTACATGCAGAACGTGCTCGACTACTCGCCGCTGGAGACCGGCGTCCGCTTCCTGCCGACGACGCTGATGGTGATCGTCGTCGCGCCGATCGCCGGTCGCCAGACCGACCGCATCGGGCCGCGACCGCTGATCACCGCGGGGCTCGCGCTCGTCGCCGGCGCACTGCTGTGGCAGTCCTTCCTGCAGGCCGACACGAGCTTCGCGTTCCTGCTGCCCGGCTTCGTGCTGATGGGCGTCGGGATCGCGCTCGTGATGTCGCCGATGAGCACCGCCGCGATGAACGCCGTCGACCAGACGAAGGCCGGCGTCGCCTCGGGGATCCTGTCGATGAGCCGGATGGTCGGCGGAACGCTCGGCGTCGCGGTGCTCGGCACGTTCATCGGCCACACGACCTCGCAGGCCCAGTTCGTCGACGCGCTCGGCGACGGCCTGCTGATCGGAGCCTTCGTCGCCGCCGCCGGCGCGGCCGTCGCATGGGTGCTGATCTCGCCGGAGCTGGCCGGCGGCGCGACGCACCCGTCGCCGCCGGCGGGCGAGGCGGCCGCGCCGCCCGTGGAGCCCGCGCGCGAGACCGTCGGCGCGTAGGATTGGCCGTCGTGCGCGCAAGCGAACCGAGGGGTGCTCCACACCGTGGCCGTTGATCTCAGCGCAGTCTCCACCGTCCAGGCGCAGCCAGGCGAGCTGCCCGCGTCGATGACCGCCTGGGTCATCCGCCAGGACCGTGAGGGCGAGCCGCGAGACGCCTTCCAGCTCGAGCAGATCGAGGTTCCGCAGCCGCAGGCGTTCGAGGTCGTCGTGCGCGTGATGGCCGCCGGCGTGAACTTCAACAACGTCTGGGCGGCGCTCGGCACCCCGGTATCGGTCTTTCGCTACCACCCCGAGGAGGATCACCACATCGGCGGCTCGGACGCGTCGGGCATCGTCTGGAAGGTCGGCGACGGCGTGACGCGCTGGAAGATCGGCGACGAGGTCGTGATCCACTGCAACCAGGCCTCCTACGAGGACGTCGAGGTCCACGGACTGGACCCACTCGCCGCGCCGAGCCAGAAGATCTGGGGCTATGAGACGAGCTGGGGCTCGTTCGCGCAGTTCTGCAAGGTCCAGGCCCAGCAGCTGCTCGCCAAGCCCGAGCACCTGACCTGGGAGGAGGCGGCCGCCTACGGGCTGACGTACTTCACCGCCTACCGGATGCTGATCGACCAGTGCAAGCTGCAGGCCGGCCACAAGGTCCTCGTCTGGGGCGCCGCCGGCGGCCTCGGCGTCTTCGCGACCCAGCTGTGCGCGCTGACCGGCGCGGACTGCGTCGGCGTCGTCTCCTCCGACGAGAAGGGCGAGCTCGTCAAGCAGCTCGGCGCGAAGGACTTCATCAACCGCAGCGCGTTCGCCGGGATGATGCGCGAGGGCGGCGAGACGCCCGACGAGGAGCAGGCGCGCTTCGCCGAGTCACGCCGCTTCGGCAAGCGCGTCAAGGAGATCCTCGGCGACGCGCCCGACATCGTCTTCGAGCACGTCGGCAAGGCGACGTTCCCGACGAGCGTGTTCGTCGTCAAGCCGTTCGGCAAGGTCGTCATCTGCGGCGCGACGTCGGGCTTTCACCTCGACTTCGACGTGCGCTACCTGTGGATGCGCCAGAAGCAGATCATCGGCTCGCACTTCGCAAACGCCTGGGAGTGCACGAAGGCCAACGACCTGATCCGGGAGTCGAAGATACGTCCTGTCCTGTGGAAGACGATGCCCTTCGAGGGCGTCGCGGAGGCACATCAGCTTATGTATGAGAACAAGCACTCGGGCAAGATCGCGGTCCTCGTGGGCGCGAGCGAGACGGGCCTCGGCAAGACCGCCGACGGGCCGGGCGCGATCAGCGCGGAGGTCGGCAGCTGATGGCCGCCGGCGTCGTTCACCTGCCCTTCTACGCAACCGGCTTCCAGGGCGACAACCTGCAGGCCGCGCTGACCCGGATCGCGGAGATCTCGACGCGCTACGGCGCGACGCGCTACGAGGTCTTCCGCTCGCGCGACGACCGCTACAAGTTCCTGCTGTCGGTCGACTTCGAGCGCAAGAGCGATTGGGACGCCTACTGGTTCGGCCCGGAGTTCACCGAGATGCGCGCCGCCTGCATCGGCTGGTACCAGGTCCCGCTGCTCTACGTCTGGCAGGACCTCGTCTGCCGTGGCGAGCTGCGCGAGCCGGCCGCGGCCACGGCCGCCGAGCCGGCTACGGTCGGCGAGGCGTCGTCGGACTGACCGACGGGTTCTCGATCCGGCCCAGCCGGTCGACGAGCCGCAGCCACTGCGACGGGCGCAGGCCGCGCGCGTGGATGCCACGGCCGCCCGCGCCGCCCTGCGGGCGGAAGCCGATGTGGATGTGATCGGCGTGATCGTGCTGGGCGAGCGCGGTCGGCTGGCCGGTGTAGCTCATCAGGCTGATGATCTGCGCGGGCGCCATCGCTCCCTGCAGCGTGAGCAGGCGGCGCACGGTGGCGTCGGCGATCGATCCGGCGCCCTGGTTGCCGAGGACCGGCTTGCCGTTGATCTTTACGATGTCGACGCCGTTGCCTGAGGCGTGTTGCGAGACGCGGCCGCTCGCGGTCGTCGAGCGGTGGCCGCAGCGCAGCGAGGACACCGTCGGCCGCAGGCCGTTGGCGGCGAGGAACTCGAGCGTGGCGAGCACGCGGCGGTCGACGAGCCCGGCCTGGATGTCGCGCCGCCCACAGGCGTAGACCTCGATCGCGGGGTCGGCGAGCACGCGGCGCGCGAGCGTGTCCTTGCTCATCAGCATGATCTGGCCGATCGAGCCGCCGGTCAGCGCGCGCGGACCGCGCGGACGGTAGATCGCCGTCGACTCGAGCAGGCGCCATCCCTCGAGGAACGGTTGAGGGTCGATCCGGGGCGCGTCCTCGCCGGGCGGACGGATCGAGAAGCGCATGTGCGGCTCGCCCGGCGCGCCGTTCGTGCCGACGCGCCCGAGGATCGTGCCCGCGATGACGCGCCGGCCGGCCAGCAGGCGCTTGAGCTCGAGCTCGTCGCGCTCGAGGCCGACCTCGCCGGCGAAGTAGGAGCGCAGACGCGCCGATGCGGGCAGCGCGAACGTCGCGTCGAGGATCTGCTGGCGACCACCGGACGGCAGCGAGCGAGTCCGCCCGGGATGGGCGAACAGGCGCTCCTTGACGGTGGCCGGCGGGGCCGACTCGCGATCGGGATCGTCGGCATCTGCCTGCGGATCGGCGCCGGCGCCGTTCTGCGGCGGGGGCTCGTCGTTCGTGCCCGCGCTGGCGGGACCGCTCGGGACGGGATCGATCGCCGGGCCGGCAAGCGGCTGGGGCGGCGGCCCCGATCCCGGCTTCGGCGCGCGCTCCTTGGCGACGAGCACGTCGGTGGCGACCTTCGCGAGGTTCGCGTACGTGTACGTGTTGCCGTAGGCGTCGCGCAGGATCACATAGCGGCCGAGTCGCTCGCTGCGGCCGATCCGCACGATCTCGCCATCCTGGACGGCGACGACCGGCGTGCCGGCCGGAGCATCGATCCGCAGGCTCGTGCGGGCGGGGGAACCGGCCTCGCGCTGCGCATAGCGCAGCGTCCCCGCGACCGGCGTGCGCCCTTGCGTCAACCCCGTCAGCGAGCTGACGAGCTCGGACGGCATTCCGGCGATCAGGCGCGCGCGCTGCAGCACCGAGTCGACGTACCAGACGGCATGGTTGTAGGCGAAGATCGCCTTGCGCAGATCCTCGCCGGCGCCCGCGGCCTTGAGGTAGCGGGCGGCCGCGAAGATCGCGTCGACCGGGTTGTACGGGTCCTTCTCGCCGTCCCCGTTGGCGTCGACGCCGTAGGCGGCCCAACTGCTGGGCATGAACTGCATCCAGCCCATCGCCCCGGCCGACGACACGTTGAGGTTGCGACCGTAGTCGGTCTCGATCTCGTTGATCGCCGCCAGCACCTCCCAGGGAACGCCGTACTGGATGCCGGCGGCCTGGTAGATCGACAGCAGGAACGGCGGGATGCGGAAGCTGCCGATGAAGAAGTTCGGGATCTCGGCGGGCAGCGTGCCGGCGGCCAGCGGCGTGCCGTCGGCGCCGCTGGCCGTCTCGTCCGCCCCTTCCTCGTCGTCCTCGTCGTCGGCCTCGTCGTCGTCCGCATCGGCCTCGGCCCGATCCTCTCGGGCGGCGGCGCGCTCCGACCGCTCCTTGCGCTCCTGCGCCTCCTTCTCCGCACGGGCTCGCCGTTGCCTGATGAGGTAGTCGCGCTTGACCTGCTCAGGCGTGCGCTGCGACGGAAGGTCCAGATGGTCGGCGAACGGCTCGGGTGCCGTGTCGATCGCCCCGGGGGCCGGTGCGGGCTGCGCCGGGCCGCCGGGCGCGGGTGCGGGCGGGCTCGGCGGCGGTTGCGGTGGCGGTGCGGGCGGCGGCGGCGGGACCGGCGCGGGCGGGGGTGCAGGCGTCGTCGTGACCGGATCGGGCGCCGGCGGTTGCTCTGCGAAGGCCGGCGACGTTACGGGCAGGCCGAGCAGACCGGCGCTCAGCGCGACGATCGTGATAGACCGCCGGGTGACGCGATCGTTGCTCATGGCGTTGTCTGGGCCTCGATCGGGGGTCCTCGCATCGCGTAGGGGCCGGGGACGTGTTCCCCCGGCCGGCTGCGCACGGTATCGGACTTCGCGGCGGCGCTCACCGAACCTGCAAGGCTCACCCTCTAGTCGAGCGTGATACTGATCCTGGGACGGCCGATCTGGCCGGCTGCCATGAGCACTGCGCTACGCAGCGTCGCTGCGCTCGATGTCGGCGCGCAGCGCGCGCAGCGCCTGGCGGATGATCCGCGAGACCTGCATCTGCGAGACGCCGACGACGCGCGAGATCTCCGTCTGCGTCAGGTCCTCGGCGAAGCGCAGACGCAGGACCTCGCGATCACGCTCGGAGAGGACGTCGAACGCGTCGTCGAGCAGGACGCGCATCTCCGCACGCCCGATCTCGGGGTCGCGAGCGCCGATCGAGTCGGCCAGCGTCACGTCCTCGCCGGTCGGCTCGTCGAGCGACCGGGTGCGGCGCGCCTCCTGGCTCTGGATCGTCAGCAGGACCTCCTCGAAGGGCTCGCCGACCGCGTCCGCCAGCTCCGACACGGTCGGTGAGCGCCCCAGCGTCGTCGTCAGCTCGTCGCGCGCCTTGGCGAGGCGGATCTGCAGCTCCTGCATGCCGCGCGGCACGCGCATCGCCCACGTCTTGTCGCGGAAGTGGCGCTTGATCTCGCCCAGCATCGTCGGCGTCGCATAGGAGGAGAAGCGCACTTCGCGCGTCAGGTCGAAGCCCTCGATCGCCTTCATCACGCCGATGCAGGCGACCTGCACGAGATCGTCGATCGGCTCGCCACGGCCGCTGTAGCGACCGGCCAGCGCGCGCGCCAGCGGCACCATCTCCTCGGCCAGCGTGTCGCGGGCACGCGTATCGCCGTCCTCGTGATACGCGCGCAGGAGCATGCGTTCGCGATCGGCACGATCGGCGTTGGTGCTGAGCCCGTCGCTCACGCTGGGCACAGCCTCGCACACCGCGCGCGGAGCGAGCGTCGTAGCGCCGCCAGTGGACTTCAGCCCTGTTCGAGCGGGGCCATCGTCAGGCCAGCGCCCTGCAGCTGATCCCAGTACAGCTCGGCTGCCTCGCGGTGCCCCGTCCACACGATCGCCAGGCCGCTGCGGTGGATCGTGTCGGCGATCCGGTACCCACCGTCGACGCTGACGCCCGGGATGAACCGCGCGAGCGTGTGCGCGACGTGATCGAACGTGTTGTGATCGTCGTTGCGGACGATGACCCGCCAGTGGCCGCCCAGGCCACTGCCGGGCGGTCCGGTGCGTGGCTTTTCGATTGTCTGACTCATGCACGCATCAGGATACGAAGGCTCAGCGGCTCGTGCCACCTTGGCGCAGCCGCTCGAAGTAGCGATCGATGCCCGGCCACTGATCGTCGGGCGGCATCGCCTGCGCGAACGAGGCGGCATCGTCCGCGCTCAAGATCGCGCCGGCGCGTGCCCGCAGCGCGTCCGCGTAGCCGGCGCGATCGGTGGTGCGCGCGAACTCGCTCCAGTACGTGAGCGCCTCGCGCAAGCGGTCGAGCTGCTCGCCGACGTCGCCGTAGTCGCCGAAGTGGGTGATCGCCAGGGTCTGCGGCTCCCACGCCTCGATCAGGTCGATCGAGGCGCGCCAGGCCGCGAGGTCGAAGTCCGGCGGTGGCGTCGGCGCGAGCAGCAGCGCGCCCGGCGGCAGCCGCACGCCGGCGGTGTCGCCCGGGAAGACCCAGCCGCTGTCGCGGTGGCGGTAGGAGACGTGATGGGAGGCGTGGCCCGGCGTGTAGGCGACGTCCCAGCCGTCGACCGACTCGCCGCCGTGCAGCACGCGCAGGTTCCTGGCGGGGATCGGCACGACCTCGCCCCAGAGCGCATCGAACGTGTCGCCGTACAGGCGCTTGGCCGAGGCGACGAGCCGCACCGGATCGACGAGGTGGCGCGCGCCGCGCTCGTGCACCCAGACCTCGAGGTCCGGCCAGCGGCGCACGAGCGCCCCGGCGGCGCCGGCGTGATCGAAGTGGATGTGCGTCAGCAGCAGCGCGCGCGGCTGCTCGTCGTCGATCGCATCCAGCAGCGTGTCCGCGGTCGACTCCGGCCCGGGGTCGACGATCACGTCGTCGACCTGCCAGGCGCAGATCACGTGCTCGAGGCCCTGGTGGAAGACGTCGATCGCGCGCATTGCCCCACGACGCTACCCGCTGCGCAGCCACGGCACGGCGGTACGATCCGCTGGGATGAGCCAGAGGCCAGCTCACCGGCTGCCCGAACGCGACCGGCCGTGGATGATGCGCACGTACGCGGGCCATTCGACGGCGCGCGCGTCCAACGAGCTGTACCGCGCGAACCTCGCCAGGGGCCAGACCGGCCTGTCGATCGCCTTCGACCTGCCGACGCAGACGGGCTATGACGCCGACCACGAGCTCGCGCGCGGCGAGGTCGGCAAGGTCGGCGTGCCGATCGCCCACCGCGGCGCGATGGCCGAGCTGATGGACGGCATCCCGCTGGAGACGATGAACACCTCGATGACGATCAACGCGACGGCGGCCTGGCTGCTGGCGCTCTACATCGTCGCGGCCGAGTCACATCCCACCGACCCCGTCGACCGGGCGGCCCTGCAGGGCACGACGCAGAACGACATCATCAAGGAGTTCCTCGCGCGCGGGACGTACGCCTTCCCGCCGGCGCCGTCGATGCGGCTGATCGCCGACCTGATCGCCTACACGGTGACCGAGGTCCCGCGCTGGAACCCGATCAACATCTGCTCCTACCACCTGCAGGAGGCGGGCGCCACGCCGGTCCAGGAGATCGCCTACGCGCTGGCCAACGCGATCGCCGTGCTCGACGCGGTCCGCGCGCGGGTCGACGAAGCGCTGATGGGCAAGGTCTTCGCGCGGATCTCGTTCTTCGTCAACGCCGGCGTGCGCTTCATCGAGGAGCACGCGAAGCTGCGCGCGATGAGCGAGCTGTGGGAGCAGCTGGGCCGCGAGCGCTACGGCGTGCAGGACCCCAAGCAGCTGCGCTTTCGCTACGGCGTGCAGGTCAACTCGCTCGGGCTGACGGAGTCCCAGCCGGAGAACAACGTCCAGCGGATCGTGCTCGAGGCGCTCGGCGTGACGCTCGGGCGCAACGCTCGCGCGCGCGCGATCCAGCTGCCGGCCTGGAACGAGGCGCTCGGGCTGCCGCGGCCGTGGGATCAGCAGTGGTCGCTGCGCATCCAGCAGGTCCTCGCCTTCGAGACCGACCTGCTCGAGTACGCCGACATCTTCGAGGGATCGGTCGTCATGGAGGGGCTCGTGGCAGAGCTCGTCGAGGATGCGCGCGCCGAGATGGCGATCGTCGAGGAGCACGGCGGCGCCGTCGAGGCGGTGCCCTACATGAAGTCCTCGCTCGTCGACTCGCACCGCGAGCGGATCCGCCGGATCGAGGCCGGCGAGCTGATCATCGTCGGCCACAACTCCTACCGCGAGACCGCCCCGTCGCCGCTCGCCGAGGGCGAGGACGGCGGGATCATGACCGTCGATCCCGGCGTCGAGGCCGAGGCGCGGGCCGCGCTCGCGCAGTGGCGCGCGCGACGCGACGGCGACGCCGTCGAGGCCGCGCTCGACGCGCTGCGCGCGGCCGCCGCC
>JAUYGN010000087.1 GCA_030690545.1 Solirubrobacteraceae bacterium | reverse complement strand
CCAGCGCCCGCGCCGCCGCCGCCCGCCGATCGTCGCGGGCGCGCGCCCGAGTTCGCCTCCGAGTTCGGCTGAGCCGACGCGTGAGCCGGCGACCGGCGTGGCGCGGCACGCCGCCAACCTCGCGCCGCCGGGCGGGCGGCCGGGCGAGAGAAGGACGGCGGACCACGGTGGGCGGCGTCCGGTCCATCTCGTCCGGCCAGCTGGACTGTTCGCGAGGTCCTTGCGGTACTCGGCGACATGCCCCGCGGCGCTGGCGGCCGCCAGCGCCGCGGGGCCAGTAGGGCTGACGTCTGCCCCGGAGCAGGCCGAGTTCGGCTGCGACGACGAGGGGCGGGGCGGATGAGCCTCGCCACGCGTGGATAATCCGCCACACCCCCAGCGTGCGCGGCGCTCCGGCACTTGCCCCACGCGGGCGGTCGCGACCACTGAGCGACTGACAGATCGAGTCCGGCGCCGGCGCGAGCTGTCAGGACATGCGCACCCCGGACTCGCAGCGCACCCACCGACAGCACGCAGGGCTCGTTGCGATCCTCCGGCCCCCTGGCCAGCGACGACCTGGCCTCGACGAGGAACGGCCTGCGTATCAACGAGCCGGGCCGACGGCGCTGCCCGCGCCCTTGGCGCGGATGTCGGCGAGCTGCTCGTCGATCCAGTCGCCCGGGTCGCGCGCCGTGACCGCGGCCTTCAGCCCGCGCGCCCGGCGCGTGCGCTCGGCGGCGCTCATCGTCAGCGCCCGATAGATCGAATCCGCGGTCTCCTTGATGTCGAACGGGTTGACGCTGAGCGCCCACTCACCGAGCTCCTCGTGCGCGCCGGTGTTCTCCGACAGGATCGACACGCCGTCGCGCTCGTTGACGAGCGGGCCCTCCTTGGCGACGAGGTTCATGCCGTCGAACATCGCGTTGACGAGCATCACGTCGTACTGCTTGTAGGCCGCGACCGCCTCCTCGAGGTCGTCGCGCAGCTTGAGCTGGATCGGCATCCAGTCCGGCGTTCCGTGGCGGTGGTTGACGATCGCGACGAGCGCCTCGATGCGCTCGAGGTACTCCTGGTACTCGGCGACGTCCATCCGCGACGGCATCAGCTGGGCGATGAACGTGACGTGCTCGCAGAACTCCGGGTGCTCCTCGAGGAACTGGTCGAACGCCGTGAAGCCGCGCAGCACGTTCTTCGACAGGTCGGCGCGGTCGACGCGCAGGATGATGTGCTCGCGCCGGCGGCGCTTGAGCTCGGCCTCGAAGTGCGCCGTCCGCTCGCTCGCGGCGACCCGGCGCGTCGCCTCGTAGTCGATCGGCAGCGGATAGGCGCGCACCCACACCTCGCGTCCGCCGACGTGCACGACGCCGCGCTCGAAGTCGACCTCGTAGTCGGTCAGGTCGCGGCAGCACTGCAGGAAGTTCCAGCGGTAGGCGCGCGTGTGAAAGCCGACGATGTCGTTGGCGAGGACGCCGTCGAAGATCTCCTCGCGGACGCGCTTTGGCAGCACGCGCCAGGCGTCGGGCTGCGTCCACGGGATGTGGATGAAGTGGTGCAGGAAGACGTCGGGCCGGGCCGCGCGGACGACCGTCGGCAGCGTGTAGAGGTGGTAGTCGTGGACCATCACGACGGGGTCGTCCTGACCCTCGATCTGCTCGACGACGGCCCGTGCGAGATCGGCGTTGACGGCCTTGTAGCCCTGCTCGAAGGCCTGCACCTCGCTCTCGCGGATGTCCGGCGCGTTGGAGAGATCCCACAGGTAGTGCTGGATGAACCACAGCATCGGGTTGGCGACGACGTTGTAGAAGCGGTCGTAGGCCTCGGCGTCGGAGACGACGAGGCGGACGTGGAACTCGCCGCCGGCCGTGTCGATCCGAAACGCGCGGCCGCCGCGCTCGTGCGACGGGCGCACGGCGCCCGCGGTCATCGCCGAGGCGATCCAGACGGCATCGCGGTGCGTCGCCAGTCCCGTCAGCGCGGTCACGAGGCCGCCGCCGCCGCGCGCGAACGAGCCGTCGACGTCGAACGTCACGGGCCCGCGGTTGGAGACGAGCACGAGCGGCGCCTGCGATGACGACCCGCCCGCCACTACGGACGCCTCCCGGCGCCGGTCTGCTGCGGTCGCGAGCCGAGCCGCAGGCGGACGTTGCGCGCCGTGCCGTCGCGGTAGACGCGCAGCGTGACCTCCTGGCCCGGCTTGAAGGCCAGCAGCGCCACGCTGAGCGCGGCCTCGTCGGCGAGCTGCTCGCCGTCGACCGCGGCGATGATGTCGCCGCCGTCGTTGATCGTGCGCGCCTGGAAGCGCTGCTCGTCGCCGCCCGCGCGCAGGCCGGCCTTGTCGGCCGGTCCGCCGGGGACGACCTCCTGCACCCAGGCGCCCGCCGTCACCGGCAGCCCGAAGCGGCGCGCGAGCTGCGGATAGATCCGCGTCGTCGCCAGGCCGAGGTAGGCATAGTCGACCTCGCCCTCCCTGCGCAGCGCGGCCAGCGTGCGGCGGACCGTGTCGACGGGCACGGCGTAGCCGACGCCCTCGCCGCGTCCGGTCGACGTCTGGATCTGCGAGTTGATCCCGAGCACGTCGCCCCTGGCGTTGACGAGCGGGCCGCCGGAGTTGCCGCGGTTGATCGCCGCGTCGGTCTGGATCGCACCGGCGATCTCGAAGCCGGTCAGCGACCTGATCGAGCGGTCGGTCGCCGACACGACGCCGACCGACAGCGACTGCGGCTCGCCGAACGGCGAGCCGATCGCGGCCACCGGCGAGCCGACCTTCAGGTCGCGCGCGGTGCCGAGCCGCAGCGGGCGCAGCGTCAGGCCGGCGGGGTTGATCCTCAGCAGCGCGACGTCGGCGTTGGGGTCGTAGCCGACGATCCGCGCGGCGACCTGGTTGCCGTCGGCGAACGCGACGTAGACCTCCTCGGCCTGGCGGATCGCGCGCCCCTCGCCCGACGTCACGACATGCGCGTTCGTCGCGATCTCGCCGCGCTCGTTGACCACGAAGCCCGAGCCGAGCCCGCTGCCGTCGCCCGCTGCGGCGCCCGACGCGCCGGGCAGCACGCTGCGGACCGTGACGACGCCGGGCGCGTCGCGCTCGTAGATCGCCGCCGGGTCGAACGCGTCGTCGTCGCCGCCGCCGCTGCGCACGACCTCGACCGTCGTCGTGCGGTCGATCGTCGTGACCGCGCCATCGTCGTCCGCTGCGGCGGACGACGGCCCGGCGTCGCGGCCAGCGTCGGCGCCGCCGTCCTTGCCCCCGCAGCCGGCGAGCGCCAGCACCGCAAGGACGATCGCCCACCGCGCGCCACGACTCACGCCGGCAGCTCCAGCGAGAACGTCGTCCGGCCCGGCGCCGGATCGACCTCCAGCGAGCCCTCCATCCGCTCGGCGAGCTCGCGCGCGATCGCCAGCCCGAGCCCCGAGCCCTGCGCGTCGTCGGAGGTGAAGAACGGCTCGAAGACGCGCTCGGCGGCGGCCGCGCTGATGCCCGGACCGTCGTCGACGACGGCCAGCCGCACGGCGCCGTTGCGACGCACCCCGCGAACGACGACCCCGGTGCCCGACGGCGTGTGCGTCAGCGCATTGTCGATCAGGATCCGCAGCACCTGCGCCACGCGCTCAGGATCGCAGACGGCTTCGATCCGCTGGCCCGCGAGCCGCACGTCGAGCGTCGAGTCGTGCTTGTCGAGCGCCGGCGCGAACTCGGCGGTGACCGCGCGCGTGAGCTCGCCGAGGTCGGTCGGCTCACGACGCAGCTGGACGGAGCCGGCCTCCAGCCGCGAGAGGTCGAGCAGGTCGGTCGCGAGCTTGCCGAGGCGCTCGACCTGCTCGCGCACGGTCGCGACGAACTGGCGCCGCGTCTCGTCGTCGAGCTCCTCGTCCTCGAGCAGCTCGAGGAAGCCGCCGATCGAGAAGATCGGCGTGCGCAGCTCGTGCGACGCCGTCGCGATGAACCGCCGGCGCGCGCTCTCGAGCTGGGCGAGCTGGCGCTGCATGTCGTCCAGTCCGCGTGCGAGCTGGCCGAGCTCGTCGTCCTTGCCGGTCGGAAAGACGGCCGTGAAGTCGCCCGACGCGACCTGGTCGGCGCCGCGCTCGAGGGTCCGCACGCGGCGAGCGATCGAGCGCGAGACGACGAAGCCGCCGGCGAGCGCGAGCAGCAGGCCGAGCCCGCCGGCGATCAGGATCTGGCGGCGGATCAGCGCGACGTTGCCCTCGACGTCGGCCATCGGCGCCGAGTACAGCGCGATCCGGCTGACGGTGTCCATGTCGCGGATCGGCACGGCGACCTGCGCGAGCTCGCCCTCGCGCGAGGCGCCCGTGCCGGCGACGACGCGCCCCGAGCGCGCCGCGTCGTCGGCGACGTCGAGCTCGAGATCGGTGATGCGGTTGTCGGTGTAGGAGTCCGAGAAGACCGCCAGCTGCAGCCCGAAGTCGCCGTCGCCGACCGACAGCAGCGTGACGCGCGCGTTCGTGCGATCGCTGACCGACGAGACGATGCGATCGATCTGGCGGTCGCTGCCGTTGTTGCGCACGAGGTCGGCGATCTGCGGCGTGAAGGCCCGCCCCGTCTCCGAGAGGGCGCGCAGCTTCTGGTCGCGCAGCGAGGACTGCAGCTGCGGCGTGACGTAGAACAGGACCGCGAGGATCGCCACGAGCGTGACCGCGAACGAGAGGATCGTCAGCTGGGTCCGCAGCGAACGCAGGCGCATCTCCGACCGCTACCGCTCGGCGTCGTCGCGGAAGCGGTAGCCGACGCCGCGAACCGTGAACAGGTACTCGGGCCGCTTGGCGTCGAGCTCGAGCTTCTCGCGCAGGTGCCGGATGTGGACGTCGATCGTGCGCGGGTCGCGGTAGGCCGCGTCGCCCCAGATCCGCGTCAGCAGCATCTCGCGCGTGAACACGCGCCCCGGCGCCGTCGCCAGCGCCGAGAGGATCTCGAACTCGACGAACGTCGTCTGCGCCGCGCCGCCGCGCACCCAGACGGCGCGCTTCTCGAAGTCGATCCGCAGCCCGGCGACCTCGAGCGGCCCGCCGCCGGCGTTCCCGTCGCGCCCGCCCTCCGGCGGCTGCATCTCGGCGCGCCGCAGGGCGGCCTTGACGCGGCTGCGGAACTCGCGCATCGAGAACGGCTTGGTGATGTAGTCGTCGGCGCCGATCTCGAGGCCGACGACCTTGTCGATCTCCTCGGCGCGCGCGGTCAGCATGATGATCGGCACGGTGCTGCGCGCGCGGATCCGGCGGCAGACCTCGAGGCCGTCGAGCTTGGGCAGCATCAGGTCGAGCACGACGAGGTCGTAGCTGCCCTCGCCGAACCGGGCGAGCGCCGCCTGCCCGTCCGTCGCCTGCACGACCTCGTAGCCGTCCTTGCGCAGCGGATAGGACAGCAGCGTCTGGATCGCGTGCTCGTCGTCGACGAGAAGGATGCGAGGAGCACGGTCCACCATCCCCAATAGTGTGACAACGCAGATGATCGACCCGCGCATCTACCGCGCCGCGCTCGTTCCAGTCCTCTTCGCGTTCGTGCTGCTCGCCTTCTCGCTGGAGAATCGCCCGCAGCCGATGCGCACGACCGTGCCGCCGGACGCCTTCCAGGGCCAGCGCGCGTTCGATCGCGCCTACGGTGCCGGCGAGGGGCTCGCCGAGCGCTTCCCCGACCGGCGGCCTGGCTCGACCGGCGACGCGCGCCTGGCGTCGACGATCGCCGCCCAGATGGAGGCCGCCGGCTTCCTCGTGCAGACGGTCCCCCACGAGGGCCGGACGATCGACGGCCGTCGCTCGCTGCGCACGGTGATCGCGCAGCGCCCGGGGACGATCGACGAGCGCATCGTCGTCGTCGCCCACCGCGACGCGGCGGGACGCGGCGCGCGCGCCGAGCTGTCGGCGACCGCCGCGCTGCTCGAGCTGGCGCGCATCTACGGCGCGCCGCGCCAGACACGGCGCACGCTGACGCTCGTCTCGACGAGCGGTGGCAGCGGCGGTGCCGCCGGAGCGACGGCGCTGGCCGACGAGCTGAGCGACCGCAGCGAGCCGATCGGCGCCGTCCTCGTGCTCGGCGACCTCGCATCGCGCACGGTGCGCGCGCCGCTCGTGACGTCGTGGTCGAACGCGCTCGGCGCCTCGCCGCAGCGGCTGCGCGCCACGGCCCAGGAGGCCGTCAGGGTCGAGACCGGCTCGGGCGCCGGCGCGCCGCGCGCGCTGAGCCAGTTCGCGCGCTTCGCGCTGCCGGCGACGTTCGGCGAGCAGGGCGCGCTGCTCGCGCGCGGGCTGCCGGCCGTGCTGCTGTCGATCGGCGGCGACCAGCCGCCGGCGGCGGACGCGGCGATCTCGCGCGAGCGCCTGGAGGCGTTCGGCCGTGCCGCGCTGCGCACGGTGACCGTGCTCGACGCGGCGCCCGCAGCGCGATCGATCACCACCGAGGCATCCGAACGCGACCTGCTGACGAGCCGCAAGATCCTGCCCCTCTGGGCCGTCCGGCTGTTCACGGGAGCGCTGCTGCTGACCGTGCTCGTCACGGCCTTCGACGCGTTCGCGGCGCTGCTGCGCCGGCGCGAGCCGATCGCCATCTGGCTGCGCTGGACGCTGGCCAACACGCTGCCGTTCGTGCTCGCGGCCGTCTTCGCGGCCGCGCTCGGCGCGATCGGACTGCTCGGCGCGGTGCCCGGGGCGCCGGTCGCGCCGCAGGCGCTCGCGGCCCAGCCCGCGGCGCTGCTCGCCGTGCTGCTCGTGCTGGCCCTCGCCTGGGTCCGGCTGCGCCCGGTCGTGCTGCGCGCGCTGCGCGCCGACGAGGCGCAGCGCGCCGAAGGGGGCGCGGGCGTCATCATCGTGCTGATCGCGACCGCGGTCGCCTGCGCCATGTGGATCACGAACCCGTATGCAGCAGCGCTGCTCATCCCGGCGCTGCACATCTGGCTGTTCGCGCTCTCGCCGGAGCTGCGGATGCGACGCGCCGTCCGCGTCCTCGTCACCCTGCTCGGCGTCGTGCCGATCGTCGTCGTGGCGATCACGCTCGCGCGCTCGCTCGGCCTCAACGCCATCGAGGCCGCATGGCAGCTGCTGCTGATGACGGCGGGCGGTCACATCTCGCCGATCGGCGTGCTGCTGTGGAGCCTCGTCGCGGGCTGCGCGAGCGGCGCGCTGCTCGTCGCCACGGCCGGCCGCGCGCCGACCGGCGACGACCTGCCGATCACCGTCCGCGGGCCGCGCAGCTATGCCGGTCCCGGTTCGCTGGGCGGCACCGACTCGGCGCTGCGCCGATGACGCCGACGCGTCGCGCGCTGCGCGCCCTCTCGACGGTGCTGATCGTCTCCGGCGTGCTGATGCTCGCCGATGCCGGCCTGACGCTCATCTGGCAGGAGCCGGTGTCGGCGCTCTACGCGACGTTCGTCCAGGGTCGCCTCGACGACGACCTGCGCAAGCTCGAGCTCTCGCAGCCGACCGCGCTCGACCTGGCGGCCCTGCGCAAGCTCGCGACCGAACGGCGGCGGATCGCGTTCCTCGCCCGCAAGCTGCGCACCGACCAGGACCGCGGCTCGGCCGCCGGACGGGTGAAGATCGCGAAGATCGGCGTCGACTTCGTGCTCGTCGACGGCACCGACGCCAACTCGCTGCGCAAGGGTCCCGGGATCTACGACGAGGTCCCGTTCCCCGGCGCCCCGGGGACGACCGCGATCGCCGGTCACCGCACGACCTACGGCTCGCCGTTTCGCAAGATCGACCAGCTCAGGCGCGGCGACGAGGTCGTCGTCGAGATGCCCTACGGCAAGCTCACCTACGAGGTCGAGCGGAGCCGGATCGTGCCGCCGACCGAGCTGTCGGTGCTGAGGCGCGTCAGCTACGACCGCCTCGTGCTGTCGGCCTGCCACCCGCTCTACAGCGCGGCGCAGCGAATCGTCGTCTTCGCGCGGCTCGTCGCCGCCGAGGCGCGCGGCGCGGCGCGCGTGTGACAACGGTCGCGCAACGAGCGCTCGCCCACCTCAAGCCCGCGGCCGGCGTGCTCGATACCCCTGTATGCGAATGCAAGAGCTCAGGCTGCGCGTGCAGCGGGCGGAGTACGTCGTCGACCCCGCGCTCGTCGCGAGGGCGATGCTGCGCCACGCCGTCAGCTACAGCCGATGCTGGAAACCTCGTGCGGTCCGCGCGATGCCGTCGCTGCGCAGCACGACGCCCGCTGCCCCGGCGCGCACCTCGCCGACCCAGGTCAACGGCGCGATCGACGCGACCGACGCGCTGTCGGCCGGGGCGACGCAGACGAGCAGCTCGTAGTCCTCGCCGGCCGTCGCGCCGAGCTCCCACGCGGGCACGCCGAGCTGGCGTGCCACGGCGCTGACGCCATCGGCGAGCGGCAGCGCGTCGAGGTCGATCTCGAGCACGACGCCGCTGGCGCGCGCGACGTGCCCGGCGTCGGACGCGAGGCCGTCGGACAGGTCGATCATCGCGTGTGCCCCGGCGCGCGCGAGCGCGCGGCCGGCGGCGATGCGGGGCTCGGGACGGCGGTGGCGCGCAGCGAGCGCGTCGGACCCCGTCGCACGACCTTCGAGGATCGCGAGGCCGGCGCCGGAGGCGCCGAGCGTGCCGGTGACGCCGACCAGATCGCCCGGTCGAGCGCCGGCGCGCCGCACGACGTGGGAGAGCTCGTCGGCCCAGCCGACGACGGTCACGGCGATCGTCAGCGCCGGGGCGGAGGTGATGTCGCCGCCGATCAGCGCGACGTCGCAGCGCGCCGCGAGCGCGCCCATCGCGTCGCCCAGCGCGAGTGCATCGTCACGCGCGAAGCCCGCCGGCAGCCCGAGCGCGACGTAGGCCTCGCCGGGATCGGCGCCCATCGCCGCGATGTCCGACAGGGCGCCTGCGAGCGCGCGATGGCCGGCGTCGGCGGCACTCGCCGTGATGCCGAGCCGGAAGTGCACGCCATCGACCATCGCGTCGACCGACGTGACGGAGAGGGCCCTCGCGCGCACGACCGCGGCATCGTCGCCGCTGCCGACGAGCACGCGCTGCGGGGGTGGCGCGAAGCGCTCCCGCAGGGCGGCGATGAGATCGTGCTCGTCCGTCAGCGGTGGCGGTAGACGATGCGCGCGCGGTCGAGGTCGTACGGCGACAGCTCGACGCGCACCCGATCGCCCGGCAGGATCCGGATCCGGAAGCGGCGCATCTTGCCGGCGACGTGCCCGAGCACCATGTGATCGTTGTCGAGCTTCACGCGGAACATCGCGTTCGGCAGTGCCTCGACGACCTCGCCCTCGAACTCGACTTTTTCCTCTTTGGCCATACTGCGCCGCTACGGTAGCGCACTGTCGCCGGGCTGACTCGGGGCGAGGCGCCGCCGTCGGACCCCGGCTACGGCTCGACGCCGGGGTCGTCGGACACCTCGGGCTGCGGCGTGCGGTCGTGGTAGTCGCCCGGGTTGAAGCCGCTGCCGCCCGTGTTGCCGCTCGCCGGAGGCGGTGTCGCCTGCGCCCCGCCGCGGTTGGGCCTGATCGCGCCCTGGTTGGCGGCCTGCTGCAGCTCCTCGAGCCGGCGGCGCTGCGCGGCCAGCTCCGCGTCGGTCGGCGGCGTCGGCGACGTGACGGTGTTCGTCGGCGCGGTCGTCTGGCCATTGCTGCCCTTGAACGGCTTGGGCTTGAAGGACTCCTTGGGCTGGACGAACTTCCCGCAGAAGCCGCGCGCGGCCGCCTTCATGTACTTGCCCCAGATCTGGGCCGGGAACGTGCCGCCGTCGACGTTGCGACCGTTGAAGAGCGGCCCCATCGGAACGCGGCCGCGCGGGAAGCCGACCCACGTCGACGTCGCCAGCCGCGGCGAGAAGCCGACGAACCAGGCGTCGGAGTTCTCGTCGGTCGTGCCGGTCTTGCCGCCGACGGGGCAGCCGGTGCGGGCCAGCCCGCCGGTGCCGCCGGTGACGTTCTGCTCGAGGATCTTCACGACCTCGTGCATCGCGGCCGCGTCGAAGGCCTTCTTGCGCGTCGGCTTGGCGAGATCGTCGACCTCGCCGTCGGGGAAGCGCACCTCGGTGATCGCCTTCGGCGTGTTGCGCCAGCCGCCGCTGACGATCGTCGCGTAGGCGTTGGCCATCTCCAGCGGCGAGCAGCACTCCTGCAGCCCGCCGAGCGTCTCGGACGGGAGGTTCTGCAGCGGGGAGGTGATGCCGAGATCCTTCGCCGCCTTGGAGACCTTCCTCGGGCCGAGGGCGAGCGCGAGCCGGATGTAGACGCCGTTGTCGGACGCCAGCGTGCCGCCGATGAGGTTCCTCGAGCCGCCCGCGCAGCGCCCGCCGTAGCAGTTGATCAGCACGTTGCCGTACTGCGGCCCGAGCTGCAGCGACGCGGAGGGAAAGCTCGTCGTCGCGGGATTGGCGCCATCGCGGACGGCGGCGACGAGCGCCATGATCTTGAAGGCCGAGCCGGGCTGGCGCTTGCCGTCGGCGGCGAGGTTGAACTGCGAGTTCGTGTACTTCGCCGACGACGCCATCGCGCGGATGTAGCCGTTGCTGGGATCGATGCTGACGATCGCCGACGACGGCGCGCCGTCGAAGCTGAGGCTGTCGGCGATCGCCTTGCGCGCCTGCTGCTGCAGGCCGAGGTCGATCGTCGTGCGGATCCGCAGCCCGCCGCTGCGCACGGTCTTCTGGCCGTACTTCTTGATCAGCTCGTCGGTGACGTAGTCGAAGAAGAAGCTCTCGCGCTTCTGGCGGAAGTAGCGGTTGGGCTTGAGATCGAGCGGCTCGGCGATCGCCGCCTGCGCGTCGCCTTCGCTGACGTGGCCGAGGTCGGCCATCTTGCGCAGCACCTCGTTGCGGCGCGCCGTCGCGGGGCCGGGCGAGGTGAACGGGTTGTACTGGCTGGGCGCCTGCGGGAGCCCGGCCAGCAGCGCGGACTCGGCGAGCGTCAGCTCCGAGGCGCGCTTGTTGAAGTAGGCCCGGGCGGCGGCCTGGATGCCGACCGCCTGCTGCCCGCCGTTCGTTCCGTAGGGGGCGGCGTTGAGGTACTTCGTGAGGATCCATTCCTTGCCCTTGCGACCGGGATGGGCGTTCTCGAGCTCCTCGGCGAGCTTGGCCTCGCGCACCTTGCGCTTGAGCGTCTGCTCGCGATCACCGGTGTAGAGCGTGCGAACGAGCTGCATCGTCAGCGTCGAGCCGCCCTGGATCGTCTTGCCCGAGTTGAGGTTCTTCAAGGCCGCGCGCACGACGCCCTCGAAGTCGACGCCGCGGTGCTGGTAGAAGCGCTGGTCCTCGATCGCGACGGTCGCGTCGCGCACGAGCTTGGGCATCTCCTTCGTCGTGATCGGGATCCGCAGGACGTCGTTGGAGATCTTGCCGAGCTGCGTCGTGCCGTCGGATGCGTAGACCGTCGAGATCCGCCCCGGATCCTGCGGCTTGAGCGAGTCCAGCGAGGGCGCCGAGTTCGCGATCCCGACGACGTAGCCGACGGCGCTCAGGCCGGCGATGATCGTTCCGGCCACCAGGACGGAGACCGTGATGATGATGACGCGCGCGGCGCCGCCTCGGCGGCGGTTTCGACGCTGGCGTTCTAGGCGAGCGGACATCGAGTCGGGAGGTCGCGCGCGAGTAGGGTGAGGGCACGCGCAGCAGTCGAGTCTAGTGATCGTGCGACTTCGCCCTGCCGGTTGGCGCCCCTGCCGCCGCATGGGCCTTGTCAAGATGCGTTCGATGCCGTCGCGTGCCGTGCCCGCCCGCGTGCCCGTCGCCGTCGACGCCGCGCTGGCCGATGCCTGGCGCGCGCTGTGGATCTCGCGGCTGCTCGTGTGGGCGTCGGCGATCGTCGCCGTCGTCCTGTTCGGCCTGTCCGGCCGCGAGGCGGACTTCGACCCGGCCGGGCTGACGACGCCGTTCGGACCCACCGGCGACGTGCTCGCCGCGCCGCTCGGGCGCTGGGACTCGGTCTGGTTCATGGCGATCGCCGAGGGCGGCTACGGCGGCGGTGCGCGGGAGGCGTTCTTTCCGCTCTATCCGCTGCTCGTGCGGATCGTTGGCGCGCCGTTCGGATCGGCGCTCGTCGGGGGCGCGCTGGCGTCGACCGCGCTGCTCGGCGTCGCCCTCGTGCTCCTGCACCGGCTCGTCGCGCTCGACCACGGGCGCGCGGTGGCGCGCAACGCCGTCCTCGTCACGGCGCTCTTTCCGATGTCGTTCTTCTTCTCGGCGGTCTACAGCGAGTCGCTGTTCCTCGCGCTGTCGGTCGGCGCGATCTACGCGGCGCGGCGCGAGCGCTGGGCCTGGGCGGGGGCGCTCGGCGCGCTGGCGGCGTCGACGCGCAGCGCGGGGGTGCTGCTGCTCGTGCCGCTGGCGATGATCTACCTGTGGGACGTGCGGCGCCCGCGCCTGCACGACCGCCGGCCGCTGCGCGCCGACGCGCTGTGGCTCGGCCTCGTGCCGCTCGGCCTGGCGGCCTACTGCGCGTTCCTCGCGCTCGCCGGGCACGACGCGCTGGCGCCGTTTCAGGCGCAGGAGGTCTGGCTGCGCTCGTTCGCGGGCCCGTTCGTGGGTGCCTGGGACGGCGTCGTCGCGGCCTGGCAGGGCGCCCGCCAGCTGCTCTCGGGCGCGCGCGAGCCGGTCTTCTTCACCGCCGCGGGCGGCGACCCGTTCGTCGCCGCGCGCCACAACATCGAGCTGCTCGTCTGGCTCGTGCTGGCGCTCGTCGCGCTCGCCGGCGTGCTGCGACGCCTGCCCGCGGCGTACGGCGCCTACGTCGTCGCGGCGCTCGCGCTGCCGCTCTCCTATCCCGTCGGACCGCAGCCGCTGATGTCGCTGCCGCGCTTCGTTGCGGTCCTCTTCCCGCTGGCGATCTGGCTCGCGCTGTGGATGACGGGGCGGGCGCTGCGCGAGCGGCTCGTGCTGGCGGCGTTCGCGGTCGCGCTCGCCGTCTATACGGGAGTCTTCGCGACGTGGCACTGGGTCGCCTGATCACGCTCGACGCGCTCGGCACGCTCGTCGAGCTCGAGCCGCCGGCCCCGCATCTCGTCGCCGAGCTCGGCGCGCGCGGGCTCGACGTGAGCGAGGAGCAGGCGGCCGACGCGCTGGCCGAGGAGATCGCCTACTACCGCGCGCACCACGACCTCGGCGTCGACGGCCCCGCCCTGGCGCTGCTGCGGGCGCGCTGCGCGGAGGTGCTCGGTGCGGCGCTCGTCCGCGCCGGCGCGGACGTGTCCGGCCTGCAGCCCGGCGCCCTGCGCGACGCGCTGCTCGCCGCGCTGCGCTTCCGCGCGTTCGGCGACGTCCCGGCCGCGCTGACGCAGCTACGCGCCGCCGGCCACCGGCTCGTCGTCGTCTCCAACTGGGACGTGTCGCTGCACGAGATGCTGCGCACGACCGGACTGGTCGCGCTCGTCGACGGCGCGATCAGCTCGGCGGAGGCGGGCGAGCGCAAGCCGGCGCCCGGCATCTTCGCGCGGGCGCTCGCGCTCGCCGCAGACGCGACGGGAGACGGTGACGGCAGCGACCCGCGCGACGGCGCGCTGCACGTCGGCGACTCGCTGCGGTTCGACGTCGCCGGCGCCCGGGCGGCCGGCATGCGCGCCGTGCTGATCGCGCGCGACGGTGCGCCCGGCGCGGTCCCCGCGGACGTCGTCGTGCTCGATTCGCTCGCCGGGCTGGCGGCGCTC
>JAUYGN010000108.1 GCA_030690545.1 Solirubrobacteraceae bacterium | reverse complement strand
ACGACGGCGCCGGGCGTGCCCGCCGACGGCGGCTGGGCCGGTCCCGCGGATGCCGGCGGGGCCGCCGTGCCGGCCGACGGCGATCCCGAGCCGCCCGTGTTGCAGGCACCCTCGGCGCGCCGCGCGAGCGCGTCGTCGACGGCGGCGACGAAGTCCGCCGCGTACGCGTTGAGGTCGTTCGGGATCAGGTCCTTGAGCTGGCGCAGCTGCTCCTCGGAGTACTTGCAGGGATCCAGCCGCTGATCGTCGACGAAGTCCTGCGCCATCGTCGTCAGCAGGTCGGCGCGCGCGGTCGCGGCGCACGCAAGCGTTGCCACGAGCGTCAGCAGGAGAACTGCGATCCGGCGCATCACGACCCACCACGGTAGTGGGTTGCCGCACAGCGGTCCAACGCCAACCGCTCACCGCACCCGTTTCCGGCGCCGCCGGCAGATCGGACCGACTAGCATCGGCGGCCGTTCCCATGGCCGTCACGACCCTTGCCAGCCCGCGGGTCGGCACGCAGGTGGACGTGCCCGCGGCGCCGATCCGCACGCCCGCGCCGCGCTCGGGCGTCGCACTGCTCGTCGCCCTCGTGGCCGTCTGCGCGTACGCCGTCTTCGCGCACGGGGCCGTCGGCCTGCCCGAGGAGCCGCGCCTGCAGATCGGCCTCGCCTTCGTCGGCGTCGGCGCGGCAGTCGGCCTGCTGCTGACGCGCACGCTCGCGCTGCGCGCGCCGGTCGAGGTCTGGATCGGCATCGGCCTGCTCGCCGGGTTCGCGGTCTGGTGCGGCGTGACGCTGCTGTGGTCCGTCGCGCCCGAGCAGACCTGGGCACACGTCAACCGCGCGGTCGCCTACACGCTCGTCGTCGTGCTCGCGCTGACGCTGGCCTCCAGCCTGCCGCGCGCGCTGGAGCGCCTCGCCTACGGCTGGCTGGCGGTCGCGCTGGCCTGCGCGCTCTACGCCCTGGGCGGCAAGATCATCCCCGGCGCCGAGCTGCTCGGAATCGACTTCGACCACACGGCGATCGCCTCGCGGCTGCGCGCGCCGCTCGAGTACTGGAACGCGCTCGGACTCGTGATGGTCCTGGCGATCCCGATCGCGCTGCGCCTGACGACCGACGCGACGCGCCGCGCCGCGCCGCGCATGGCCGGGATCGCCGCGCTGTTCGTGCTGCTCGTCTGCCTCGGCATGACGTACTCGCGCGGCGGCATCCTCGCGTTCGGAGTCACGCTCGCCGTCCTGACGCTGCTCGGCGGCCCGCGCCTGCGCGGCCTGGCGGTGATCGGCGTGACGATCGTCGCGGCGATCCCGGTGCTCGGCCTGTCGTTCAGCCGCCCGGCGCTGAAGGGCGTCAACGTGCCGCTCGACGAGCGCACGCCTGACGGCATCCTGCTCGGACTCGTCGCCGCCGGCTGCCTGCTGGCGCTGCTGATCGCGGCCTGGGGACTGCTGCGCCTGGAGGAGCGCACGGCCTGGAACGAGGAGCGCACGCAGCTCGTCTGGCGCGGGTTGGCGGCGACGGCCGCGATCGGCGTCGTGCTGCTGCTGGGAGCGATCGCGACCTACGAGGGCGGTCCCGGCGCCTGGGCAGACGATGCCTGGACGAAGTTCACCGAGACGAGCAAGGACGAGGTCTCCGACCCCGCGCGGATCGTCTCCTCGAACTCCGGCAACCGCTGGGTCTGGTGGGAGGAGGCGGCCGGCGCCTGGTCGGACAAGCCGCTGCAGGGCTGGGGCGCGGGCTCGTTCGCGGTGACGCACAGGATGTACCGTCAGGTCGACCTCAGCGTCGTGCAGCCGCACAACATGCCGCTGCAGTTCCTCGCCGAGACGGGAATCATCGGGACGCTGCTCGTGACCGGCGGGCTGGGCTTCCTGTTCTTCTGCGCCTTCGAGCGGTTGCGCGGCATGGCGCGCGGGCGCGAGCGCGATCTCGCGGTCGCCCTGTTTGCCGGCGCCGTCGGCTGGCTCGCGCACGGCTTCGTCGACTGGGACTGGGACATCCCGGGCGTGACGGTCCCGGCGCTGCTCTTCCTCGGCGTGCTCGGCGCCACGCCGTGGCGGCCGGCGGCCGGGCCGCCGCCGCTGCGGCAGGCCAACGGCGCTCGCGGCGCCGCGCTCGCGCTCGTCTGCGTCGCCGCCGCCCTGCTGATCGTGTCGGCCGGGCTGCCGATGATCGCCGATCGCAAGGCGAGCTCGTCGCAGGCCGTCAGCGCCGACGCCGACGCCGACGAGCTGCGCGACGCGGCGGCGCAGGCCGACCTCGCGGCGCGCCTGGATCCGACCGCGGTGCGTCCGCTGCTCGCCGCCGCCGCGATCGCCGAGGGACGCGACCGCCTGCTCGACGCGCGCCGCTACCTGCTGCGCGCCGTCGAGCGCCAGCCGTACAACTCGGTCGCCTGGCAGCGGCTGCTCCAGCTCGCCCTGAAGACCGCCGACCGGCCCGGCGCCGCGGCCGCCGCGCGGCGCTTGCGCGAGCTCGATCCGATCGGCGCGGGAACGCTGGCGCTGACGGCCCGGCTCGCGCTCTTCGACGTGCCCGCGGCATCCTCGCCGACGGCGACCGGGACGCCGCTGAGCCCGCGCTTCGATGCCGGCCAGGCGGTCGCGCCGGCACCGGATGCGGGTCCTGCGGAGGGAGCGCCGCCGGACGGTGCGCCGACACCGCCCGCGGGCGCGGCGCCGGCGCCGGGCATGAGCACCGGCCGCCAGCCGAACGCCGGCTGAACGCGGATCTCAGACCGGGACGACAGCGGACGGCGCCGCGCGTGCGCGATCAGCCGGTGACCACGACGCGCAGGATTCCGAGGATCAGGAGGACCGCGGCCGTCACGGCGATCAGCAGGAGCAGGATCCCGACGACGAGCTCGGAGGGCAGGCGATGCGAGCGGGCGCGCAGGCGCGACTGCGGCAGCGCGCTGACCTGGCGTGCGGCGGTGCGCGCCGGGACGGGCGTCTCGTCGTGCGCTTGCTCGCGCTCGCGCCTGCGCTTGCGCCGGCGCTTGGTGGCGGGCTCGGCGGGTGCCGCCGTGCTCGCCTCGGAATCAGGCTTGGCGGGCGTTGACGGCGTCGCCGTCGGGGCAGTGGCTTGCGCTGCCGGTGCGGCCGGCTTGGGCTTGGGCTTCGGCGCCGGTCGCTCGGCTCGCTTGGCGGCCGCGGCCTGCTCCTGCTCGGCGCGGGCGACGGCCTCGCGCTCCGCCGCCGCC
>JAUYGN010000078.1 GCA_030690545.1 Solirubrobacteraceae bacterium | reverse complement strand
GCGATCCGCCGCGCCGCCCGCGCCAGCGCCGTGCCCGCGGCGACGGCCTCCAGGCAGCCGCGGTTGGGGCAGTTGCCGTTGCAGCGCGGCCCGTCGGCCTGCACGACCATGTGGCCGAGCTCGGCGCCCGCGCCCTGGCTGCCGCGCTGAAGCGCGCCGCCGACGACGAGCCCACCGCCGATGCCGGTGCCGATCGTCAGCAGCGCCGCGTCGCGCGCGCCGCGCGCTGCGCCGAAGCGCCACTCGGCGAGCATCGCGACGTTGGCGTCGTTGTCGACGAAGACCGGCAGCCCGAGGCGCTCGGCGACGAGATCGCGCACCGCGACACCCGCCAGCGGCAGGTGCGTCGACATGACCGCGACACCGCGCGCGGCGTCGATCAGGCAGGGAATCCCGATCCCGACGGCGTCGACGCTGCCCGACTGGCCCTCGATCGCGTCGCGGATCTCGCCGACCGCCGCGACGACGGTCTCGATCACCGCGTTGGCGTCTGACGCGCGCGCCGAGCGCGTCGCACGGTGGTGGACGTTCAACGCCGGATCGACCGCGCCGGCCAGGAGCTTCGTGCCACCGAGGTCGACCCCGATCACACAGCCGGTCGCCACGATCGGCCACCATACAGGGCGCCATGCCGCCACCAGAGAACCCGGACGGCGCGCCCGACTACCGCGTCTACCGCTCGCGCAAGCCGCTGCTGCGCAAGCGCGCGGGCGGCGATCGCGACGAGCTGGCGCGCCTGCGCGGCGAGGCGCAACGAGCCCCGGCCCGCCCGCCGCAACCCGGGTCCGAGAATCCGGTGCAGCAGGGGCAGCGCCCACGCCGGCTGCTCCCGCAGCGGCCGGAGGACCAGGTCGACCTGCCCCGGCGGCGGCGGCGCATCTCCTTCGGACGCGTCGTCCGCTGGCTCGTGCTCGCCGTCTGCGGCTGGATCGTGCTCTCCGGGCTCGTCTTCCTCGTCAGCGCGCAGATCCAGCAGGGCAAGGTCTCCGACGCCAACCCGCACCTCGGCGGCGCCGGCTACCCGGCGTGGTCGCCGAACAACATCCTCGTGCTGGGCTCCGACGTGCGCAGCGGCGACCTCGCCGAGCCCGGCGCGCAGACGAGCGGCAACGGGCGCTCGGACTCGATCCTGCTGCTGCGGATCGGCGGCGGTGCCAACAGCCGCCTGTCGATCGCGCGCGACACCGTCGTCGACATCCCCGGCGCCGGGCGCCAGAAGATCAACGCCGCCTACTCGATCGGCGGCGCGTCGCTCGCGGTGCAGACGATCGAGCAGTACACCGGGATCGACATCCACCACGTGATGCTCGTCAGCTTCGAGGAGTTCCCGCAGCTGATCGACGCGATGGGCGGCATCAAGTACACGGGCAGCTGCGTCGTGTCGCGCATCAACGGCGGCTTCCGCAACGGCGGCTACACGCTGCGCCTGCCGGCCGGCACGTCGCACATCGACGGCAAGCAGGCGCTCGCGCTCGCGCGCACGCGCTCGAACGACTGCGCGCCCAACGAGAACGACCTCACGCGGGTGCGCCGCCAGGCGAAGATCGTCAGCTCGATGAAGCGCCGGCTGCTGTCGCCGATGGCGTTCGTGCGGCTGCCGCTGATCTCCTGGAACATCCCAAAGGCGCTGCGCTCGGACATGAGCGGACCGACGCTGCTGGGCCTGTTCACCGCCCTGACGATCGCCGGCTCGCCGCAGACCGAGGTCCTCGGCACGGTCTCCGGGCAGGTGACCGAGAGCGACAAGCAGGCGAAGGTGCGCCGCTTCCTGGCGGGCTGACGCGGAGGACGCGCGGGCGCGCCGGAGGCTCAGCTCTTCTTGGACGCCGAGTCCGAGCCTGAGCTCGCCGAGGAGGACGAGGAGGATGAGGAGGATGAGGACCCGGACGTCGACTCGGCCTTGGCCGACTCGGACTTCTGCGCCCCCTTGGACTCGCTGGTGGACGAGTCGCTCTTCTCGCTCTTCTCGCTCTTCTGCTTGGCGCTGTCGGCGGCGTCCTTCTCGCGGGCGCGCTTCTTCGTCCCGTAGTCGGTGTTGTAGAAGCCCTTGCCCTTGAAGTGGACGGCGATCGGATGAAAGACGCGCGTGACCGGCACGCCGGTCTCCGGATCCTCCTCGAGCGGAGGATCGGTCATCTTGTGCATGATCTCGAAGGTCGTGCCGTCCGGCCGCTTGTACTCGTAGAAGGGCACCGGCGACCCATTATCTAGCATGGCCCGCGAATGCCCGACGCGGCCACCATGGAGAAGATCGTCGCGCTGTGCAAACGGCGCGGCTTCGTCTTCGCCTCCTCGGAGATCTACGGCGGCCTCGGCTCGACGTACGACTACGGCCACTACGGCGTCCTGCTGAAGACGAACGTCAAGAACGAGTGGTGGCGGGCGATGCTGCAAGAGCGCGACGACATCGTCGCGCTGGACTCGGCGATCCTCCAGCACCCGCGCACGTGGGAGGCCTCCGGGCACCTCGCCGGCTTCACCGATCCGATGGTCGACTGCCGCGCGTGCAAGAAGCGCTTCCGCGCCGACCACATCGACCGCGAGGAGCTCTGCCCGGCGAAGGCGTCGCTTCCGAAGTCCGAGGATCGTCGCCACGACCTGACCGATGCGCGCGACTTCAACCTCATGTTCAAGACGTTCGTCGGTCCGGTCGAGGAGAGCGCCTCGGTCGCCTACCTGCGCCCCGAGACCGCTCAGGGCATCTTCGTGAACTTCAAGAACGTCCTGCAGTTCAGCCGCAAGAAGCCGCCGTTCGGGATCGCCCAGGTCGGCAAGTCGTTTCGCAACGAGATCACGCCCGGCAACTTCGTCTTCCGGACGCGCGAGTTCGAGCAGATGGAGATGGAGTTCTTCGTGCCGCCCGACGACGCACAGCGCTGGTACGAGCACTGGCGACAGGCGCGCTATGACTGGTACATCGACCTCGGCATCCGCGCCGGCCACCTGCGCCTGCGCGACCACGACCCCGACGAGCTCGCGCACTACGCGAGCGGGACGGCCGATGTCGAGTACCTGTTCCCGATCGGCTGGTCCGAGCTCGAGGGCGTCGCCAACCGCGGCGACTTCGACCTCTCACGGCACGCCGAGTTCTCCGGCGAGAAGCTCGAGTACTTCGACCCGCAGAGCAAGGAGCGCTACGTCCCGCACGTCATCGAGCCGGCCGCCGGCGCCGACCGCGCGACGCTCGCCTTCCTCGTCGACGCCTACGACGAGGACGAGCTCGGCGGCGAGGCGCGCACCGTCCTCAAGCTGCACCCGCGCCTGGCGCCCGTCAAGGTCGCCGTCCTGCCGCACCTGCGCAAGGACGGCCTGCCGGAGGTCGCTCGGGACGTCTATGCGGCGCTGCGCGGGCGGATGCAGAGCGAGTACGACGAGGGCGGCTCGATCGGCAAGCGCTATCGCCGCCAGGACGAGATCGGCACGCCGTACTGCATCACGATCGACCACCAGACGCTCGATGACCAGACCGTGACCTTGCGCGACCGCGACACCCTGCTGCAGGAACGCGTCGCGATCGACGGACTCGCTGACGAGCTCGCGACTCGGCTGGCGCGACCCTGGCGCTCGCCGAAGGCGTAGTTCCGAAGTCGAACCCCCTGCGACTCGACGCCCCCGCGACGCAGATCGTGTGAGCGAGCCGGAGCGGACGGGTCAGGAGGCGCCGGGCAGGAGCTCCATGCTCGCCGTCGTTCCCGGCGCCGCCGCGAGCTTCGCGTCGCACGTGACGAGCGGCGCCCCAAGCGCCTCAGCCAATGCGACGAATGCCGCGTCGTACGCGGTGAGGTTGTGGCGCAGCGCCCAGATGCGGTCGGCGAGCGGCTCGTGCGGGTAACGGACGATCGTGAGCTCGGCGACGTCGCTGCGAACGTCATGCGCGCGATCTTCGCTCAGGGCGTTCGCCCGGACGAGGCCGCGCAGCGCGTGCAGAACCTCGATGTCGAGCAGATGCGGGGCGTGAAGGTCCGGGTCGCCCGCAAGCCGGTCGGCGACCGACGACGACGACGCGCCGCCCACGAGCGCTGCGAGCACGGCCGACGTGTCGACGACGAGCACCGCTAGTCGCGCTCGCGACCGGAGCGAACCGCGGTGACGATCGCGTCGATCGTCGTCGAGCCCGCACGCGAGCGCGCTCGGCGCAGCACATCGCTCGCCAGCGGACGGTCAGCCACGCGCTCGAGCTCGGCCAGCACGTAGTCCGAAAGCGAGACACCGGCCGCCGCCGCACGGGCGCGAAGCTCCGTGTGGACGGGATCGGGGACGTTGCGGATCTGAATCGTCTTCATCGCGGGTCGATGCTAGCTGATCGCATGTGACACACCCAGTCTGCGTGTCCCCGTCCGCCGTCCCCCGCCCCAGTGGAGTCCGCGCGCCGGCCTACCGCCGGAGCCTGACCTGCCGATTGAGGGTGCGCCGGTTGCCCGCCGCGTCGCTGACGACGACCCTGACCCGCACGGTGATCCGCTGACGGGCGCGCAGCGCCCGGGTGATCGCGGTGCGACTCGCGTTGGTGAGCGTGAGCCTGACCGTCGCCCTGCGACCCTTGCCGATCCGTCGCGTGACGGCCCGGAGGTTGTGGGTCCTGGCCTTGGTGCGCCCGATCCGCGGCGTGCGGACCGTTGCGGTCGCCCTGGCGGTGCAGGGCTCGCTCGTGCAGGCGATCGTGACGCTGATCGTCCTG
>JAUYGN010000107.1 GCA_030690545.1 Solirubrobacteraceae bacterium | reverse complement strand
GGCGGCGGCGGCGGCGGCGGCGTCGGCGGACCGGTTCTTCAGGGCATCGAGCACCGTCGCGTGAACCTTGGCGCGCAGTTCGCTACGCCACGCCCACCAGTCGGGCAGGTCATTGCGGATCTCGCGGACGATGTCCCTCGCGGCGATCGCCGTTGCGCGGTCGACGATCTCCGGCAGGTCGCGGAGACGTTGGGCGGCGTCGGTGCGTCCGGATGCGTCGAGCCAGATCGGCAGGGCGATGCGCACGGCGAAGTCGGAGGCCATGTAGCCGCGCTGGGTCTGGTAGCCGTCGTCGCGGGTGCCGACGGAGCGGACGCCGAGCGATGTCTTCGGGTCGCCGGAGACCTTGGGCTGCAGCAGCAGTTGCCGGGTGGCGTCGTCGACGCGGTCGTTGAATCGCAGCATGGCGGTGCCGATGACCGGGCACTGGCACGCGGGCTGGGCGGAGTGCGGCTCGCCGGCGACCCAGGAGATCGCCTCGCGGATGCACAGCTGCAGGTCTGCGGCGTCCGTGTTTGCCGGCGGCGGGTTGTGGCCGCCGCGGTAGAGCGTGAGTTCGGGCAGCGCGGCGAGGCGGTCGGCAAGGACGACGGCGGTCATGTGGTTCCTCCAGGTTCGTGAGGCGGGTGAGCCCCGGTCAGTTGGGCGTAGAAGTCGGGGTCGACCTCGTTGCCGTACCGCGGGCGGCGGCCGTGCGCGGCGAGGTCGAGCAGCTCTTTGAGGACGTGCTGGGCGTCCGCGTAGTCGGCGGTCACACCGGCGGCGAAGATCGCGGCGGCCGCGCGGCCGTGGCCGTAGGCGGCAACCTTGCCGATCAGGTCGCGCGGGTCGCTGGTGCGTGCGTCCTGGTCGCCGAGGCGCTCGCAGAGCTCGCCGTAGGCGGCCCACTGCACGAAGACTTCGTAGATCGCGGTGTCAGCGAGCACGACCGCGTCCCTGCTTCGCGCAGTTCTTGCAGAGGTGGCAGGGCAGGTCGTCGGGCGCGGGCACGCGTGTCCCGGACAGCTGGATTCCGCAGGCGGTCGTGTCGCCGGTCGCCTTGTGCGCGACGAACCGGCCACCCTGCGCGGTGACCGCGACCCGGGCGTAAGGCTGTGCGGTCATGAGGGCGGTGCTTCGGCTGGGAGATCGGTGATCCGGTGCTCGGCGACCCAGGCGGCGGTGCGGCTGGCGGTGTAGATGACCTTGCGGGAGTTGCTGGCGCCCTTCGCGGGGTCGGGCTGCAGCTCGGCCTCGACGGGGTCGCCGCCGCTGGTCGGCGTGACGTGCACGAGCACCACGCCGGCCGGCGCCGCCGCGCCGCCCGCGGCGTTACCGGCCTCGTCGTCGGTGACCGGGTGCCAGCCGCGGCCGTCCTTGCGGACGAGTCCGTCGTCGAGGAGCGCCGGGAGGAGGCGGTAGAGGTAGCCCTGCTTGACCGCGATCGCGTCGGCGAGGTCGGGAATCGTGATGCCGGGGTGCTCGGCGATCAGCTCGAGCACGCGGCCGCGGCGCTTGGCCGGCGGGACGGATCGCTCGGGGCGCTTGATGACGGTGTCGATCGTGACCTGGTGCTTGTCGACGGGGCCGGTGTCGATCTCGTCAATGACGGGCGCCACGCTGGGCAGCGCTGTGAGTTGCTTGCGGCCGGCCGCGGTGATCTTGTAGCCAGCGGCGGTCGCGGTGAGGTGCTTGGCCTCGAGCAGCGCGCCGAGGATCTCCTCGAGCGACTCACTGTCGCCAAGGCCGCCGCCACCGCGGAGCGTGTAGGCCTGGACGCCGGGCGGATCGGTGTCCTTGAGCTGGCGGTACGTCGAGGTCCGTGTGCGCAGGTCGGTGTGGCTGAGACCGGCGCGGGGTGCTTCGCTGAGCTCGAGCAGGACGCGGCGGCGGGCCGGTTCGGCGCGATGCAGCCGTGTTTGCTCGCTCAGCCGGTCGCGTGCGGCGTCGAGGTCCTGCGCGCGTGTGGGCAGCAGGTCGAGGCTGTCGGCGACGTCGCGTAACAGCCCGCCGGGAAGCCCCCGCAGTTGCCAATGGCTGCTGCGTTCTGGCCCGTTGCCGATGGCGCGCGGGTCGGCGAACGCCAACGCGACGTAGGCCCGGACGATGTGCGCCATCACGGTCGGCAGGCCGCTCTCGCACCAGTCCTTCGACAGCACGAGCGCGTCGGGGTCGAGGTACGCGTACCCGTCTTGCGCGAGCTGCGCGAGATCCGCGCACGATCCGCCGCGGCGGACGAGGAGATGTAGCAGCAGTTGCTCGAGGGGCCCGGTGATCTTGCAGGTCTTCAGGCCGTGGAGTCGGCGGGCGAGCTCGGCGTTCATCGCGATCGCGTGCGGTCGGGCACGCTCGTCGACCGCTGCGGCGTGCGCGTCGCGATCGGCCTCCGCGCTGGCGATCGGATCGTCGACGGCCCGGGGGTCGTTCGTCTCCTTATTGCGCGCCTTGGCGGCGTCCTCCTCGGCCTGCCTCTTGGCCTCGATGCCACGTTCGATGGCGAGGTCGAGCGCTTCACGCACGATGTCGAGGTCGGTGATGTAGGTGTAGGTGCCGAGCTCGAGCAGCCGGCCGCGCTCGCGGGCGCGGTCGACGAGGTAGCTGTTGCGTTCGTCGTCGAGGCTCAGCGCGACGCCGCGGTACTCGCCGACGAGGCCCTTGATACGCCGCGCGAACGCCCGGCCGCCGCAGCCCTCGAACCACTGCCCTGCCTGATGGGCGCTCACGTCCTCCCGCAGCGAGACGAGCAGGCACTCCGACGCCTCGTGCCCTAGGTCGTACAGCAGGTCGTTGGTCAGGTCGTCGTCGAAGAGGTCGCCGACGACCGATCCGCCGTTGGCGAGGCGCTCGGCGATCATCGACGCTGCGGCCGGCGACGCGGCCCCGATCTGCGCGAGCCGTGTCCCCGCCGTCGACGGCACCGCGCCGGTATCGATCATGACGCGGACCGGCTCGGGCAGCGCGAGCAGCTGCAGCCGGTTGCGTGCCGTGCGCTCGCTCACGCCGACCGCGGCGGCAGCTTGGGCCTGCGTCAGGCCGAGCTCGACGAGCCGCGCGATCGCTGAGGCCTCCGCGACCGGGGTCATGTCTTCGCGGGCCATGTTCTCCGCGAGCGCGGCGAGCAGCGCCCCCCTGGCGTCGGTGATGTCGCTGCGCTGATGCACCGGCACGCCCGCCAGGCCGAGGTCCTTCGCGACGGTGTACCGCCGCCAGCCGGCAACGATCGCGTGGCGGCCGTCGAGCTCGGGCAGCGGCGCGCCGACGACGATCGGCTCCAACAGGCCCTGCGCCGCGATCGACGCTTTCAGCTCCAGATACTTCGCGCTGGTCGTGTCGACGGGACCGCGTGGGTTGGGCCAGTGATCGGGGTCAAGCAGCTCGATCGCGACGAACGTCGCGTCCAGGGCGTCGACGGTCGCGGTCGTCATGACCGCACCCGGCCCGGATCGGCAACGTTGCCGGTCCCGCGTGCCCGCGAGAAGTCCACCACGACGGCGGCGCCGCGGCCGCGCGGCCGCGTTGCCCACAGCCACACCGCGACCGCGGCGAACGGCAGGACGGTCCACACGAGCAGCACCAGCAGCACGAGCACGACCGCGCTCACTGGATCTTCGCCCGGTTGATCCGCTCGGTCCCGACGACCTCGTCGCGGTCCATGATCTCGCGGAACGCGGGTACCGTCGCGCGGGCCGTGCCCTGCGCGATGACGGTGCCGTCCGCGTCAGCGACGGTGACGGTGATCTCGTCGCCGGCGTTGAGGTCCTGCGGGCAGACGAGCTCGCCGGCGAGCTTCAGCCCGCCGGCGATGTACGCATCCGCGGTCAGGCTCGGGTCAGGAAGCACGACGAGCGACAGCTGGCCGCTCCCGCGCACACGGTCAGACATGAGAGTCCTCCACCAATCGAAGCGGCGGCCGATCGCCACCACGCGTTGTCACCAGCCCTGAGGCCGGCCGTTCAAGCTCGTCGCGCAATGCCTGCAGCGCGTCGCTCGGCGTCCACGCGCGCCCCTGCACAGCTCCGACCTCGCAGACGATCTCGGCGACGACCATGCCGGCCTCACGGCGCAGCACCAGCGCACCGCAGCGGGCCTGCGCCGCCGCGACGAGGTCGTCGATCAGCACGGCGGCTCACCACCGATCGCCGACGCCGGCGGCGGCGGCGGCGCCTCGAACAACGCCGGCGTCCCCGCATCGTCGTCGTCCGCTGCCGGCGGCGGCTCGTACACCAGGACCCACCGGAAGATGTGCCGCCCGCCACGCGGATGCGCGACCTTCGACGCATCCTCTCGGAACACGACGCCGTCGTCTTGCAGCTCCCGCAGCCGCAGCCGCCAGAACACCCCGACGACGCCCTGCATCTCAAGCCCGGTCAGCCCGCGCTTGCCGGCCTCACGAAACGCGTCGAGCAACTGCTCCTTGCGCGTCAGCACCGGCACGCCAGCAGGCCTGCTCGAGCCCGTCACAGCTGCCCCGCCTCAACCGGGCACTGCACCGGCGCGACGTCTACGCCGCCACGGGGCCGCAACGCCTCGCGCGCGGCACGCTCCTGAAAAAGCTCGCGGCCGCCGCGTACGCCCCGAGAGGCACGAGACGCAGCAGCGGCCGCAACCACCGGGTGGCAGCTCCCGATGGCCTCGTCCGGCTTCGATGGCGTACGGCGAGCGGAGGAGAACAGCACGCACGCCCGGACGAAGATGGTCACGTTGTGCCCTCGCGTGGCAGCACCGGTTCGACGCCCTCAGGGCACGCGGCCGCGTCCAGTGCCGCGTCGACGATGACGCGCATCTGCTGCGTCAACGAGCGGTGCTGGCTCGCGGCCAGCTTCTTCAGCCGGGCGTGCTGGACCGCGCTGAGCCTGATCGACGTCACGACATCTGGGGAACCGATCACGATGTTGCGCTTCATGGTCACTACGCGTACTGTTGCATGTAGTGACCACGAAGTCAAACACGAAGCTCAGCAGCGCGAAGTCCCGCTACGCCGCCGGTTCGTCGCGGCGGCCACGAAGCGCCCGTACGCTCGCGCTTCGCATGGCACTCGACATCCAGCATCAGCAGGAAGTGGCTGCTCGCATCCGCGAGCTACGCGGCCTGATCCCACAGCCCGTCATCGCCGACCGTTGCGACGTCAGCTTGCGCGCCTACCAGGAGTGGGAGGCCGGCGGCGGCATCAAATGGGAGAACTACGGCAAGCTTGCCGCCGCTCTCAACACCACGGTCGAGTACCTAATGCATGGTGGTGGCGAGGCGAGAGTCGGCGACGACCCTGGGCAGCTCGACCGCATTGAGCAGGCGCTCGCGGAGTTCGGCGATCGACTCGCCCGGATCGAGTCTGGCCTAGACGCTAAAGCGCCCGAAGATCCACGGACGCGAACGGCGACGAAGATACGAGAGGCTGCCCAGCAGAGTCAGCACAGTCACCAAGACACGACCCCAGAAGCCGACGATCCTGCTCGGACAGACCAGGTGTCATGAGCGCGCGGCGCAGTCCGTCGAGCACATGCGTCCACGCTTCGCGGCTTGCGCGTGCTTCCTGGGCTAGGAGGTCATCGGCCAGCGCCCGTAGACCTCCGCTTGTCAACTCAAGCTGTTCCCCGATCAAGCGGTCCATAGTTCGGCCCAGAACGTACATGCCCCTTCGGACGCTCGTCGGCGAATCACCCCTCTGGCGCACTTGGATTGCCGTGCTCGTCGTTCTGTGTGTGTTGTCGCTGCTGCCAGCATCGAGCAGCGCAGCGGTGCCTTGCAAGCGGATACCGACTGTGATGACGCTCTGCGAAGCGCGATTCTTCGTAGAGATGGCGGCGCGCGCGAAGACGGACTATGGGATCCACTTCAGCCGGAAAGCGTGTCGGCGGATCCACGTACGTGCATTCAGATGCCGGCCGGTGTTCTTCGCCGGAGATCTCGAGTGGTACGGCGTCGCGATCCTGAGCTATCCGCGCAACCCGCCCGTCATCAGGTGTGATTTCCGTCTGACGCGCGTGAATGGCTATAGCGGCAAACGCGCGAGAGTGCACTGGCGTCGCTGCCATTGAGCCTCACCGGGGGACTCGGCGACGTGCTGTGAAACTTGACGTAGCGCCCCTCGTCGTAGAGGCTGCGCCCACGTGGCCACGCTGCAAGGATCCGCATGAAGAGAGTCGCCCTGGTCGTGCTCGCCCTCGCTGCCCTCCTGCTCATCCCGAGCGCAGCGAGCGCCGCGCGGTGCAGCGACCACAGGACCCAAGCTGATGCGCAGCGCGCAGCAGACACCCGTGACGCCGACGGCGACGGCATCTATTGCGAGAGCTTGCCGTGCCCGTGCCTGAAGCCTGGGAGCCCAAGCCCACCGCCAGCGCCGGCGACGCCGAAGAAGCCGTCATGTTCACGACCGAGCGGTGTGCAGTCGCTGCGGTTCAGTGCCGCGAAGTACCCGAACATCAAGCGGCACGTCGACGTCGCCGTAAGGGCGGGATGGCCGCGGATCATGGTCCTGAACCGTAGGGGCGCGGATGCGCGTCGCGCGAAGCTGATGCGTAACCAGCCATCGCCGCCGGCGGGACGTGACCGCGACGAGTACCCCGCAGCGGTCGGGAGGGGACGCGCGAACGGCAACCAGCGCGGCCTCGTGCGCGGGATCAGCCCGATCGGCTGGTTGGCGCACGTTCAGCTCGTGCCAAGCGGCGAGAACCGCTCGCACGGCGCCAGCCTCGGCAACCAGCTGCGCCGCTTCTGTGACGGCACGCGATTCAGGTACTCGTTCCGATAAGACCCGCCGGCCGCTCAGCCGGCAACGTTGCCGGTGCGGACGTGTCGATTCTGACGCGATCGACGAGTCCGTCGAGTAGTACCGCGATGCTGACGATCCGTTCGAGTTGGTCGCGTGCTCGGGCGAGTCGCGCGGGCGGGGTGTCGGTGTCGTCGAGGACTTGGAGGAGGAGGACTGCCCAGCCGCCGATGTCGAGTGCTTCTTCGCGGATCTCGTCGGCGAGCTCGGTGGGTGTGCGGGTGCGGAAGCTGTCGGCGCCGTAGGTGCGTTCGGCTTGTTCGAGGCGTGCTTGGACGCGCGCGGGGTAGTCACCACGGCCGCTGGCGCGGTGTTGGGCTGCGGTGAGGAAGGCGTGCTCGAGGGCGCGGTCGCGGCTCATCGGGTGCGCTTGGAACAGGCGGGCCATTGGTCGGGCCCGGCGCGGAGGTAGAGCCGTGCGCCGCGTGCCCATTGTTCCCAGCGGGTGGCGGCGGCGGGGTCGCCGCGACCGCCGACGGCTCGCCATGTCGCGGGGAGGAACTGCAGCAGGCCTCGGTAGCGTCCGCTCGGTGAGGTGGCGCGGTGGTTGCCGCGTGATTCGCATTGGGCGATGCGGCGCAGGTGCGCTCGTACGGCTGGCGGTGCGGCGCGCCAGGTGCGCTGGTAGTGGCGTTCGAGGGCGCGGTGCTGGACGCGGGCGGCGCAGGCCTTGGTGTGGCAGTCGTGGTGCGCCGCGGTGGTCGTGGCGTTGGTTCCCGCGAGCGCGGCGGCGATCGTCGCCGCGGTCAGGGCCGCGGCGACGAGTCGTTGCGTGGTCACGACGAGAGCGGGAGTCGGTTCCACGGCCAGGTCGTGTGGTCCGCTTTGGCCTCGAGGTACGCGAGGAATGCGCCTGCCACGGCGATCACGGCGATCACCGTGGCCGCGGCGATCGCATGGTGGCGGGTCATCCGTGCTTGATCGCGTAGTCGAGGATGGCGCGCGGGTCACGGTCGCCGCGACCGGTCGTGGCGGGGTGGCCGCCACCGTTGAGCATCATGTGGATGTGCCACGCGACCGCGAGGCCGGCGTGTCCGATCTGCTGGCCAGCCCGGACTTCCTGCCCGACCTTCACGGCGGATTTCTCGGCGTGGCCGTAGCCGATGTGCATGCCGCGCTTGAACGGGCCGACGTCTTCGAGGACGCGCAGGATGATGATGCCGTCGCCCTTGGTGACGTCACCGGACGGTGCCTTGCCCCACCAGCCTCCGGCGCTGACGCGCACGACCGTCGATCGGACCATCGCGAAGATCGGAGCGTCGGCAGGGCAGATCACGTCGATGCCGTCGTGCACGCCGGGGTGGTAGCCCCAGGAGTCCGCGATGATCTTGCTCACGGGCCGTGCGACGCCGCCGCCTGACTCGCCCGCGTACCGGACCCGCAGAGCCCGGCGCCATGCGACGCGCCCGGCCATCCGTGTGCGCTCGTAGGCCGTCAGGCGACGGTTGCGGATCCGGGTGCGTAGCTCGGGCGTGATGCCCTTGCTCATGACGTCGCCGGCGATCATGCCGATCGCGTGGCACAGGCTGGCGTTGTAGGCGCGGGTCGCGACGCCATAGATGCCGTCGGCGACGATCGGACAGTTGATGTCCATGCGCGAGAACTCGTGCTTAATCTCACGCTGCCAGGCCTTGATGTCGTCGCCGCGCATGTGCGGCGACGTGATCTTGAACGTCCGGGGCGCGCTCATCGTGGCGTGTCTCGCTTGAGGTAGCCGCCGGCGAACGCGAACAGCGTCGCGAACGCGCCGCCAACTTCGGCGGACATCTCGACGTCGAACTGGCTGGCGAGGAACACGATCACGGTCGCGGCCGCGCCGGCTGCGCCGGCAGCAGCGACCTTCGGGACAGGGGTCTTGTTCTCGGGCATGGGTATGCCTCCGTTGTCGGGGTGGGTGCTGCAGAGGGGTGGCGCGCCGTTCGGGAACAGACGGCGCGCCCGGTCGGACGAGAAGGGGCGTCAGCGGCTACGCGCTGTTGCGCGTGCGGCGCGGTTAGATCAGTGAGGCGAGGACCGTGACGAGGAGGGCAGTCACGGCGCCGGCAATCGCTGGACGGATCCAGCCGTGCTGTGCGAGCTGGAGTGCGAGGGTCTTGCGTCGTTCTTCGACGGCGACGGCGGCGGCTTGGCGCAGCGCGTCGTCGACGGCGGAAGCCTTCTCGAGGTCGGTGACGCGACCGTTGGTTTCCTGGACCTGGCGTTGGATGTTGTCGAGCTTGTGGAAGACGCGGTCGAAGCGTTCTTTGGCGTCGCGTTCGCCGCGGGCGAAGCCTTCGCGAACGACCTTCTCGTGGATGTGGAGGCTGTCTTTCAGGGCGTCGAGCTCGACGTCGTGCGCGACGACCTGGCCGACGCTGGTGCCGATCGCTGAGAGCTGGACGCGGACACTCTCGATCGCGCGCCAGAGTTCACCGTCGTCGCGGGTCATGCGATGCCGGCGGCCTGGAGGGCGGTGCTGTTGCGGTCCAGGAGGGCGTCGACGACGCGGGCGGGCGCGTCGACGCTGATCGTGAGCTTGGCGCCGTCGTGGGTGTAGGAGGTCTCGTGGATCAGGCGGGGACGGTCGGACAGGTTCGCGCTCGAGGTCAGGCGGATGCGGTCGCCGGCGCGAACCTTCCACGCTGGCTGCAGGATGCCGGCACGGTCGCGGATATAGTGGTCGACGGTGAACGAGCCTGGCGCCTTGGGCTGGTTGTCCTCGATCAGGCGGAGCCGGCCGAGCTCGAGCGCGTTGGCTCGAGTGGTAGGGAACGGGATGTGGAACGGTTCGCCGCTGCGTCGACGGCCGTGCTCGTTGAGCGGGTTGTCGATCGAGTCGTCGCGTAGCTCGGGGTGCTGGTCGCCGGTCAGGACCTCGGGCACGCCGGTGACGACGTTGTCGAACTGGACGCGGATGTGGTTGCGTAGGTCGGTGTATTCGTCGCCTTGCAGGCCGATCGTGTTGCCGACGTCGTCGTGGCGGATCTCCCAGTCCCAGTCGGTCAGGTCGATCGACGCGAAATGCAGCGTGCGGTCTTCCCAGACGGCGAGTGCCCACTGGTGGTAGCTGTTGACCTTCAGGAACGCGTCGTAGGGAGTGGTGTCCGTTTTGAACGCGAGCTGCGAGATCGGGTAGGTGGTGTCGCGGACGCCGCGTGTGTTGAGCAGTGGGCAGTAGCGGGCGATGAGGTAGCGGATGACGTCGCTGGCGGCCACCCCGGCCGGGTCGCCGATCAGCGGGAGGCCGTGGTCGCCGTAGACCGCGAGGCTTGACCAGTCGATGTTCCATTCGACGCCGTCGATGCCGCCGGCCGAAGCTGCGTAATTGAATTGCAGAATCGCGTATCGGCGGGCGGCCGGGGCGGTGAGGGTGAAGGTGCCGGGGCCGGCGGCGCGGAGGTTGCCGCTGGTGTTGAACGCGCCGGCGCGGTCGTCGGTGCTGAGGACGGCTTGCCAGAACCAGTTCGCGTCGGTGTGGGAGGTGTATGGGCCGCGGGTCCAGGTGCCGGTGATCCGGCCGATGGCGTTGCCCGGGCCGGCGTCGTACCAGGCCTCGCAGATCGGCCGGCCCGCTGTCCAGGTGCCGGTGACCGCGGTCGTGAGGGCGCCGCGGCCCGAGGCGTCGGTCATCGTCGACGGCTCGACGACTTGCGCAAACCCAGCACCAAGGAGGTCGGCGCGGCGGTTGGTCGCGGCGGCACCCCACGCGCCGAGGTCACGGTCGACGAAGATCTCGGTGAACGGTTCGTCGGCTGCGCTTGCCATCCAGCCGGCGGTCGTGACGGTGAGGGTGTGGTCTGCGTCCATCGAGCGCGGCATCGCGGCGACGAACCCTTCGTAGGCGGTGTCGCCGTTCGCGCCGACGATGTCGATGTGGTCGAGGAGGTGCAGGTCGTCGTTGTCGCGGTCGATCGCGCGTGCGAGGTCGAAGCCTCCGGTCGTCCAGCCCGACCCCAGCTGCGTCGCGAACTGGATTCCGCGTGGCCGGTCACCTGGGTCCGGGGCGTGGGAGTCGAGCGTCTTGGTCGTGCCATCGGCGTCCGTGACGATCACGATGAGCTCGGTATCGGGCAGCATCAGCGCGGCACGACGAGGTAGCGCGGCGTGACGTACGCCTGGACGGTGGTGTTGTCCATCGTGAGGTTGCCGACGAGATCGTTATCGGCACCAGCCTCGACGTTGTTGCGTCTGGCGATCACGGCGACGCGGGTATTGCGATCCGGTCCGCCCGCCGGCGGGACGAAGAATCGGCTGCCGACGTATTCGGGTGGTGGCCCGGCAACGTTGCCGGTCGCGTCGGCGCGCAGGGCGTTGTCGTGGCGGAACTCGATCGAGCGCCCGGAGTGACAGACGATCGGTTCGGGCGCCGGTAGTCCGGCGTAGAAGTTGTCGTAGTCGCGGGTCAGCGGGCCCGCGACGTTCCAGTCCATGAAGCCCGGTCGGCCGCTTGCGAGCGGTCCTCCTGCCCGGAGTGCCGAGTGGCTGATTTGCAGCTCTGCCAGCACGCCTCCAGACGGTGTCAGGACCCACCCGAACGCGTGCCCGGACGAGTAGGCGACCAGGCGTAGGCGAAACCATGACCCGACCAGGCCCGGGATCACCCCATCGGGGTGATGGACGTTCGTGAAGGACCCGGCGATGTAGAGCGAAAGACTGATCTGGCCGTCGTTGTTGCGGAGTATGAGGTAGTTTTGGTTGTTCACCCAGCGCACGACCACGGCCTGATTCGGGCCGTTGGTGTGGCCGTCAACCCTGACGTCGATGCTGGCCTCGGTGTCTGCGTAGCTCGCAGCTCCCGCGATCGCAAAGCGAGGCCCTGTGGGGAACCCACCGTCGGGCCATGCAGTGCGACGCATGGCACCGGCCGCGGCGACGAAATCTGGGGTGGCGCCCGACGTCGCCCATGACCCGCCAAGCTGTAACGCCGTGCCACCAAGCGTCGCGCCGGGTGACCGGCCGTCGAAATCGTCGATCAGTTGCGATACACCAGGCCGATAGGCGTACACGCCGCGGGTCCTCCCAAACCGCTGCGCCGGCATCATCCATACCGCGTCGACGGCAAACGTCTCCCCGCCCACCGCCGTAGAGTGGGCCTCTAGAACACCCACCCAGCGCTGCGCCCCCATCGTCGTCGGTGGAACGTCGATCAAGCCGAGGTCGACATGGTTCCACCCGACGACAGCCGGCAACTTGTACGACAGGGCGCGGAACGGCCCGTCGAGGGCCTGCCAGCGCAACCGCACGGCAATCGTTGTCTCTGACGCCCAGAACCGCAGTTGCGGCCGGAACGCCCCGACGTGCGCGAGGCTCCCCAACGAACAGATCGCTTGCGGCCGCGTCCGAAGCGTCGCGGAGATCACGTTGTTCGTAGCACCCCCGTAGGCCCCCGCACGGGTCGCGGTCGCCCCGGCGTAGCCACTTGTCACCATCGCCGCTGAGTCCACGATCAGCGACGGCGGGTCGCTCGTCGGCAACCACCGCGACTCAAGCCCCCATGCGACAAGCCGCCGCGCCTGCGCCGCCGCGTCCGTGACGACCAGGCGTGCCCGACCGTCGACGTCGCCGCCGACACTCGCGAGCTCGAGTGCGATCAACGGTGCGCTCGACGTGATCGAGCCGAACAGCGTCTCGGTGCCTTCTCCGAACGGCAGACACGTCAACTTGACCGTGATCGACGGCGCGCTCGCGAGCCAGCCGCTCGTCACATCGATCGGCAACCCAGTGATCTGCCCCGACAGACAGCGAAACGTGATCGGCGACAGCGTTGACCCCGCCGGCACCCACGTCAGCGGGAGACCGTTGCGGTTGCGCTGACACTCCTTCAGCCTGTCGGCTAGCTCGCCAACCCAGTGCAGCGCGAGGTCCATCGTGGCCTGCGGCTCGACCTGCAGCTCCGCAGTGATGACGCGGTTCTCGGCCAACGGTTCGCGCGCGAGGATCGCACCATGCGAGTCAGCGCCCTTGACCCACTCCTCGAGCTCCGCCGGCGGCGTCAGATCGACCTTGTCAAGCGAGAACACCGTCCCGTCGTTCAGTTCGAGCCCGTCCAGCACGAGCGCTTCGCGATCAGCCATTCGGACCCCCTAGAGTCGTGAGAGTTGGCCCGAGCCGGGCATCATCGATCGGTTCCCCGCACGGTGACCGAGCTCGCCGCCGATCAGGTCACCCAGCGCCCGGGTCGCTTCGCGTAGCTGGATCCCGATCGTCGAGTTCGCGATCGCGTTCTGCTGATCGATCGACGCCTTGACGTCTCGGAGGGCCTGCGCGACCTCGTTCGCGGCCTGCGTGTTCGCCTGCTGCGCATCGATCGCGGCCTGCTGCAGCTCGCGCTGCTGGCCCATCACGTCCCACTGCTGACGCTGATCAAGCGCTCCCCACGCGCCGGCGAGCGCGGCCTGCAGCGCCTGGCCGCGCAGCGCGTTCGCCGTCGCCGGCGTGATCACGCCAGCGCGTTCCTGCAGATCGATGTCCGACATGTGCTGCGACAGCAGGTCCGTCGGCGACGGCCCCTCAGCGTCGGGCGTCGAGGCGACCTGCCGCGCTTCCTTGGTGAGATCGCCGAGATCGAGCTCGAGGTCCGGGATGTCCTGCAGTTGCAGGCCCTTGAGCTCGGCGGCGAGGTCGGTGCGGCGGTCCTCGAAGTTGCGGATGCGCTCGGCGATCCGGGCGCGTGTCGCGCCGCGGGCCTTGTCGCGCTGCTTGCGCGCCTGCTTGATCAGCGCGTTGAGCCGCGAGACGGCGGTCTTGAGGTGCGCGGCACGGCGCTTGGCGCGAGCGAGCTGCTTGGACTTCTCCTGCTTGAGCGCCGCGATCTCCGAGAGCCGCTGCTCCCGGCCCGCGGCGGTGCTGAGGTCCTCGTCGGTCTGGTTGAAGCGGCGCTCCATGTGACCGTAGGCCGTCGAGGCGTCCTCGATCAGCGTGCCGGTACGAGCCGCGGCACCGACAGCGCGGTCGATGGCCGGGCTGTGGCGCTTGGTCAGCGCGTTGACGATCCTCGAGCCCGCACGCTCGGTGTGCGCCGATACCGCCGCGGCGCCGCCACTCCCGCCGGTGCTGCGGGTACCACTGCCGCCGCCGACGTTCCCGGCGGGCGCGCCGAGGAACTTGAGGTGCATGCCGCGTTTGAAGGCGACCCATGGGTTCCAGTTGCGGCCGCCGGAGCTGATCTTGACCGCGGCCTTGGCGTTGCCCGTCGGATCGAACGTCGACAGGGCCCCGTGGATGCTGTTGATCTGCCACAGCCCCCGGTCGACCGACCCGTTGGTGTTGCGGTTCATGGCCTTGCTGTTGCCGCCGGATTCGGCAAGCGCGACTGCGGCGGCGAGGTTCGCGATCCCCGGTGAGCCGCCCGCACGCGTCCAGAGGTTCATGATCTGGCCCTTGCCGTACCCGTCGCCGATGCCCGGCCCAGGCTTGCCAAGATCGAGCGCGGCGTGGACGTGGTCGAGATGGTCAGCGGCAACCTTGCCGGTGAAGCGATGCGGCCGGCCGTTGCGGATCCCGGTGCCCCCGGGGGTGTAGATCAGCTCGGCGAGCCGCGGTCCCATCGTCGCTTTCAGCGCGCGGAAGATCCGCAGCATGTTCCCGGGCGTACCGACGATGTCGATCGCCTCACCACTCGAGTGGTAGGACTGGTTGCCCGACGACGTGATCGCACCGGGCCGGCGGCCGGACGACACCTTGCCGCCCAGGCGCGCGGCGAGCCCAGCGATCGGGCCGAGCGCCGGATTGGCACCCATCAAGTTCCCCCCACCACCGCTCGATGGCATCGATGAGCCCAGGGCCCGACCGATGCCATCGCCCTTGTCGCCAAAGAGCTTGTTGACGATCCCCGAACCAGTAACGGCACCAAGCGCTCCCTTGACCGCGCCGCCGATCTTGCCGGGCAGCGCCTTGATGCCGTTCACGACCCCGCGGATCATGGCTCCGGCGAACGCGGTTCCGACTCGCACCCAGTCTGGTACAAGCGAGCCGAGCTTCTTGATACCAGCACCGATGAGCCGACCGATCCCCCCGGTGAGCTTGCCGATGCCGTCGCCGATCGCGCCAACGAGACCGTCGACCGCGCGGCGCCCACCGTCCTTGAACTTCCCAGGGAGCCCTGACAGCCATTTGCCGGTACCAGTCACGAGACCGAGGAGGAGGTGAGCGGTGCGTGGCGCGAGTTTCTCCAGCCCTGCGAGGAACCCGACGCCGGCCTCACTACCGATCTTGCCAAGGCTGGAGAGGAGCCCCTTGCCGAGGAATCCGAGTGCCTTGTAGAACGGTTTGCTGATGTGGTCGTACAGCCACTTCGCGCCGGGGATCTTGAGGATCTTGGCGACCGGGAACACGATCGTGACGGTGCTGAAGATGGCGGCGAAGTTCTCTTTCCAGAACGACGGGCTGAGCAGTGCCTCGATGCTTTCGCTGACGACGCGTAGGAGGCCGGAGAGCAGCTGCCTGCCGTCGATCTGGCCGAGGGCCGTGCCGATGCCTGAGGCGACGGCTGGGGCGAGTTTGCCGGTGAAGTCGACGCCCTTGGTGAAGCCGTCGCTGATCGTTCCGCCGATCTTGTCCCAGTTGACGCCCTTGAAGCCGTCGGAGAGCATCGTGCGGAGTGCTTCGCTGACGCTGCTGCCGCTGTCGCGGAGGCCGTCGAACTGGTCCTTGAGGTCGCCGATCGGGCCTTTGCCGTCGATCGCGTTGCTGACGAACGATGCCATCGCTTGCGCGGCGTCGGCGAGCGGCGGGAGTACCTTGGAGCCGAGGACGATGCCTGTGTCGGTGAAGACGTTCTTGAGGATCTTCAGCTTGGACTCGGTCGTGTCGTAGCGTTGCTCGGCTTCTTTGGTGAGCGCGTTGTTCTCTTTCCACGCTTGCGATCCGAGTTTCATGCTGCGGCGGAACAGGTCGCCGGCGCCGGAGGCGCGCAGCAGGGAGTCGCGGACGCGGAGCTGTGAGAAGCCGAGGTCTTTGAGCGTGCCGAAGACGTCGCCGCCGCTGTCTTTGATCTTGCCGAGGCCTTCGATGAACGCGATCGTGGCGCCCGATGCGTCCTTCTCGAACGCTCGTTGAAACTCGCTGCCGGTCATGCCGGCGGTCTTGGCGAACAGGTCGAGCTTGTCGTCGCCGTCCTGGACGGCGACGGCCATGTCGACGAAGACCCTGGAGAACGCTGAGCCGCCGGCTTCGGCGGCGATGCCGACCGATGACAAGGCGCCGCCGAACGAGAGGATCTGGTCCTCGGTCATGCCGACCTGCTTGCCGGCGCCCGCGAGCCGGAGGCCCATCTCGACGATCTCGCCCTCGGTCGTCGCGAGGTTGTTGCCGAGCTCGACGATCGTGCTGCCGAGCCGGTCGAACTCGGTCTGCGGCATCTGCGTGATGTTCGCCAGCCGCGCGAGCGACGTCGCGGCCTGGTCGCTGGACATGTTCGTCGCGACGCCGAGGTCTGCCATCGTGCGGCTGAACCCGAGGATGTTCTTCGTCTCGATGCCGAGCTGGCCGGCGGCCTCGGCGATGCCGGCCATCTCGTTGGCGGTGACCGGGATCTCGCGCGACATCGCGCGCAGGCCCTTGCTCAGCTTCGAGAACTCGGCCTCGCTGGCGTCGACGGTCTTGCGGACACCGGCGAACGACGACTCAAACGAGACCGCGATCTTCGTCGCGGCGGCGCCGGCGCCGAGCAGCGCTGCGCCGCCGATCTTCGCGGCGCGGCCGACGGCAGCACCCATCCGGCCGGCGCCGTCGCTCGCTTTCGCGAACGCGCGGTCCAGCGACTTCGTGTCGCCGACGAGGACGACCTTGAGTTCACGTGCCATCAGCAGCCTCCCTTCTTGCCAGCTCGGTTATGTGCGTCTGCATGGCCGCGAACTCGCTGGGGCGCAGGTCATCCATCACCATCGGTGAGCACCACCCGAACACTTCTCCGAGCTCGGGCGTCCACCGTGCGCGGGCGTCTAGCGGGTCTTGGACTTCGCGGCGGCGCCCTTGGGCTTGGTGGACGCCTCCGAGGTAGGAGGGGCGATCAGGTAGTCGTCGGGCGCCCGGTCGAGCAGGACCTGGGCGTCGAAGTCGGGGTCCTTGCGCCGCTTCGCGACGGCGACCATCGCCATCACGGCGTCGTCGACGGTGTAGTCGTCAGCGTCGGGGTCTTCGGCGAGCTCGAGCGCGATCTTCCGGAGCTCGCGCCGCTCGCGAAAGGTGAGCTTGTCAACGGTGATGCTCTCACCGTCGACGTAGACGGTGATGTCCTTCGTGTTCTCTGCCATGGCGAAATCCTTTGTCGTTTGGGTTGGGTTCAGCGCCAGCCGTTGCGGCGCGCGACGCGGTCCATGCCGTCGCTGACCTTCTTGACGATCTGGTCCTCGTTGTCGCGTAGCGCCGTAGTGATTGGTGCGCTGCGTTTGATGACGATCGGGGTGCCGCGTGGGCGGATCGTTCCGCCGTATTCGTGGACGCCGGCATAGGGCAGGCGTGAGCGCACGAACGCGGTGTTGCCGGCGGTGCCGGCGCGGTAGGAGTCGGCAAGGTTGCCGGTTCGTTTGGGTGCGGTTGCTTGGGCGCGGCGCGCGACGACGGTCGCGGCGTCTTTGAGGACGCCGCGGACTTCGCGCAGGGTTTCGGGTTGCATCCGTCGGAGGTCTCGCCGGAGTTGGGCGAGGCCTTCGATGCGGACGGCGTCCGCCATCGGTCTTAGATGGCGGTGTCGGTGCTTTGGTAGGTGATCTGCAGTGGTGGGTCGGTGCCGTTGTCGCCGGCGACGTACGGGACGGTGGCCGCGAGGACGTCGGGTCCCTGGATGCCGGGGCTGCCGCCGCGCAGCTGCACGTCGCTGAGTGCGAACACGATCTGCTCGAGGTAGTCGTCTTCGATGACGTCGTTGGCGAAGTCGAAGCTGACGGCGATCTTCGCTCCGGAGCGAAACAGCGCGTACGCGGTGGTGTCGAACCACTCGAGCTCGAGGTTGCCGGTGACGGCCTGCAGGGCGTTCGGGATCGGCCGCTTCTTGAGGCCGCCGGAGCCGAGGAACCAGCGGTCGGTGCGGTAGCCCTGCGCCCAGTCGAGCGTCATCGATTGGCACGTCGCGACGGGCACGCCGTTCATCGTGATCACGACGGTGACGGTGCCTAGCCATGACGTGACGCCGGTCGGGTATGCGGCGGCGGCGAGCGCGAGGCCGGCGGGCGTGGTGGCCGGGGTGCGTTCGTCCATCGCGTCCCAGGTGAGGGTGGCCTTGAGCAGTCCGGCGGCGTCGATCGCGAACGATGCGGCCGTGAGGATCGAGCCGGGGTAGGTCGTCGGGACGTCGACGGCGTCGGTGGTCGGCTTGTTGAGCTGCAGCGTCGCGCTCTTGTTCGGCATGCTCGTGCCGATGATGTGTGTCTGCAGGTAGGCGTCCGTGTCTTCCTGTTGCACGACGGTCGGGGTGAGGCCGTGCATGAGGTCGAGGATCGCGCCGAACCCCTTCGTCGGGACGTCCATCGGTGTCGAGACGGCGCCTTGTCGCGTCGTTGCGCGCATCCGTCCGGCGGGCGCGAACATGCGGTTGGCCTTGAGGCCGACGCCGTCCTGGTAGGCCTGGTCGAGCGAGGCCTCGGCGGAATCGATCTCGAAGAACTTCGTCGCGGCGAGCTGCGTGCCGTAGGTGGCTTCCTTGGTCAGCCCGAACTGGGTTCCAAGGCCGGATGCGAGGGTCATGACGTTCCGTCCTTCTCGTCGTCGTGGTGGTTGTCGGGGGTGTCGGGGGTGTCCGCGGCGGTGAGCGCGTCGACGAGGTCCTTCTTGAGGACCTTGCCGCCGGCGCCGGTGCCCTGGATGTCGAGGTCGCGGTCGGCGGCGAGCGCGGCCAGCTCCTCGACCGTCATGTCGTCGTAGTCCGTGGTGAGGTCCTCACCGACGGTTCCGTCGTCGTCGGGTTCGAACTCGGGGTACTGCTCGAGCAGCCGAGTGATGTACTCGGGGTCGACGGGCACGCCGCCGATCTCGGTGGGCAGCGCTTCTCCCTGCTCGAGGTGGCGAAGGCGGAGCTGGCCGTCCGCGAGGCGTACGGTGAGGTCGACCCCGGTGCCGGAGCCACCCCTGTAGCGGGCGTTCTGCATGTGAACCCTCCTGAGGGTCGAGTGGGTGTGGCTAGATGCGGCTGCGTGCGGCGATCCGCACGGTTGCTTCGCTGAGGCGCTGGCCCGGGGCCTGCGCGGGCTGCTGGTCGGCGCCGTCGAACTGGACGTCGAAGAGGGGCGCGGGGATCGGCCGCGGGTTCTCGCGGACGCAGGCTTCGATGTCGGCGACGACCTGCCACATGCGGTACTCGCAGGCCCGGGCTTCGTCGCCGTCGAGGACGATCGAGACGGTCAGCTCGAGGATGTAGGTCTCGTCGCGGCGCTGGTGGCCCATCGCTTGCGCACGCTGCTTGGTCTTCGTGCCCTCGAACCACACGGCCTCGGGTTGCATCGCATCGTGTGATGGGCGCGCCCACTCGACCTGCACGCCGGCGAGGCCGGGGCGGGCCTTGAGCAGGTCGTAGAGCGCGGCCTTGACGGCGGGGACCGTTGTGGTCGCGGTGGTCGCCATCAGACGTAGCGTGCTTGGCGTCGGAACGGCTTGAGCAGGTCGCGGGCGGCCTGCGGGATCTCGGTGCGTTCGTAGCGGGTCTCTCCGCCGGCGCCGTCGGCGATGCTGTACTGGCCGACGGTGGTGCGCATGTTGTGCACCACCGCGATGATCGCGGCCTCCCGCACGTCGGCGGGGATCGTTTCCATCCCCCAGTCGCCGGTGACTTCGAGGTCGACGTGCCGCCAGCCGGCCTCGGGTGTCACTGCGGTACGCAGGCGGATGCGGTGATAGGTGCCGTGCTCAGCGGGGTCGGGCGACAGCTTGTAGTCACTCGCGGCAAGGATCTTCGGGTCGTCTGCATCGGGATTAATCCGGATCTGCGTGACCGTGCGGATCTCGTAGGGCGTCAGCACGATGCGGTCTTCGCCGGCGCGCAGCTCGAAGACGCGGGTGGCGTCGTCGGTGGGCGTGAATTCCCGCTCGAGCTCGGTGGTGATCGCGGCGGACACGCCGGCGATCACGCGCAGGACCTCCGCGTCTTGGGCGACGTCCTCGCCCCTGGTCTGCCGGCGCCCGCGGACGTCAGCGAGCGTGCAGAGCACGCCGTCGCCGGGCGGCGCCGGGTCGCCGGTCACGAGTTCGTAGAGCACGCGTTCCGCGGGTGCCGGGAGCACGGTGAACTGCTGCCACCACTCGATCGCGACCGGCAAGGTTGCCGGTGCGGTGAACGCCGCGGTGTACAGCTCCAGCGGATCTCCTGCGCCGTCGAGGCCGGCCGTGATCGGAAGGTCGATGACCAGCACCTCGTCGCCATCGATGATACGCGCGGTCAGTTGCCCTTCGCGAAGGGGGAATCCCTCGTCGTCGGTTCCTGGCGCGATGTCGAGGCCGATAGGGGCACCCTGCAGTTTCGCGACCTGGTGCGCACCAGCGATGGCGTGGATCATGCTGTCACCTAGTCCGTTCCGTCGAGTTTGCCGAGTTGCAGCCGGGCGAGCCGGATCACGACACGGCACAGCAGCCGCACAACAGCGACGGTCTGCGCCTGTGTCGGAGATGACGCCGCGACGTACGCCCGCAGCTGGTCGAGGGCCTGGTCGACGCTCTCACGGATCTGCTGCTCGCGAGCCTCCTCGGCAACGATCGCCAGGCGCTGCTGCTCGCGCTCGGCAGCAAGGTCATGCTTGCGACTCACCATGAGATGACCACGATCAGTCCGTCGCCGCCACGGCCGCCAGCACCCGACGGCCACCCGTTTGCGCTCGCGCCACCGCCGCCACCGCCGCCACCGGGGAAACCACCGTCGCCACCGTTGCCACCAGGCGCGTCGGTGCCACCAGCTGCACCACCGCCACCACCGGTCCCCCCTTGATCGTTCGCTGGCGAGTTCCCGGTCCCCCCAGCGGCACCCGATCCCACGCCCCCAGCCCCGCCAAGCAGGCTGACGCCAAACCCGGAACCCATCGCGCCGCCGTTGCCGCCGTTGCCGCTTGGCATCGATCCGCCTGCTCCACCTGATGTGGGCGGACGCACAGGAGCACCATTCGTGACGTTGGCACCACCGGCGCCGTTGCCCAGGGTCGATGACGCACCGCCAGGCGTTGCGAACGCCCCGCCAACCACGCCGCCAGCTCCACCCGTGACGTTTGACGTTGATCCTCCCGATCCACCCTGCGGGCCACCAGTCTCGCTGAACGTGGCCGACTTGAACCACGTCACACCGGTCCCCGCGATGTGCATCCCCACGCCGTCTGTGTTGTCCGTGAGGACGGGTGGCGCACCCGCCTGCCCCTGTCCCACGCGGACGACCTCGGTTGCATTGAGGAGGGAGGCGCGGTAGGTGTGCCAGGCGGCGCCTCCTGCGCCGCCACCGCCACCGCCTGTGCGGGGGGTTCCTGGTGCTCCGCGTCGCCCCGAGCCTCCGCCGCCGCCGGGCTGGATCAGGAGCACCCCGACGATCGTGGCGCCCTGCGGCTTCGTCCACGTCTGGTTTGCCCCGCCCGGCATGGCGTTGAACACCTGCACGTCGGGAGCCACCGGCTTCGCCACGACCTCACCGTTCTCTCGGCGCCAGCCCATCCCATCCTCCACGAGTGCCGGGAGGCCATGCGGACCACCATCCAGCGCAGCGTCAGCAGCGTGGGCAGCGATGTCATCGCCGAGCGCGCTCTCAGCTGACTCCGCGCGCGACTGCTCCGCATCGATCGCTGCCTGCGCAGCGCTCAGCACATCGGGCAGGCCGGTCACGTCGCTCTGCGAATGAGCGTGCGCGACCGGTGACCGCGCATCAGACAGCCGCGAATCGGTGTCGGCGACGATCCCGCCATGCGCCCCAGTCGTCAGCGCTTCATGCGCCGCGCTGCTGACCCCCGCCGCCTCCGCCAACGCATGCGCGGACGCCGCAGCAGCAGCAATCACGTCATCCGCGGCCTCACGTGCCGCAGACTCCGCAACCTGAGTCTCGTCGAGTGCCGTGATGTCCGCGCGGATGTCGGCGTGCGTGCTTGGGGACGCGTTGTGTGCGTTGACGATGCCGCTGGCGGGACGTGCGTAGTTACCCATGGGGAACCTCTTGTTGGCGCAGCTCCGCGTGACCCGCGGCTGGGCGAGTCACGCGGTGAGCGAGCATCAGTCGGGGTCGATCGTGACCTGGACGCGGCCGCCGGGGTCGGCGAGTCCGGTGCCGATGTGTGTGGAGACGGCCGTGAGGACGTCTCCGTTGGCGACCTTCTTGTTCGCGGCGGCGCCGGACAGCGTCATCGCGGTGGCGGTGAATGCATCGGCGTTGATGCCGTCGGTGAGTGCGAGCGTTGCGATGACGGTGGTGCCGGTGCCGTCCTGGCCGCGGTTGACGATGGTCAGGGTGCGGGTGTTGGTGTCGGCGCCGGTGATCGCGGCCTTGGGGATGTAGACAGCGGCGGTGACGCGCCCGGGCCGGTTGACGGTGGCGATGATCGCGCTGCTGGTGATGCCGGCGCCGAGCGCGCGGGTGCTCGTGCCGATGCCGTCGATGCCGGCGACGATCGCGGTGGCGACGTCGGGGTCCTGCCGGCCGGTCTGTGCCCATACGGGCTGACCGTTGTCGAGGCGTTCGGCGGTGAGCTCGGTGAAGCTCGAGTCGTCGTCGTGGGAGACCTGGCGAACTTCGCCAGTTTCGGCGTGCTTGAGGTAGCGCATGCGGTTACTCCTGTACTCAGGGTTACGAGAAGGGGATGCGCGTGACCGGCAAGGTTGCCGGTCACGCAAGGGGTTGATCAGGTGTCGAGGTCCGAGACGTCCTGGACCGTCGCGACGGCGAGCGCCTCGGGGTAGAACGTCTTGTGGCCGTAGACGTGCTGGCCCTTGGCGGCGTTCGCGAAGCGCAGCTGCGGCCGGTAGAACTCGACGTTGATCAGCTGCTCGGCGTAGCTGGTCGCGATCGTCGACCCGGCGATCACGCTGTACTTGTCGGCGCTCACCGGGACGGCGGACGTCGTGTAGACGTCGAAGCCAGCGCAGCGGCCCTGAAAGCCGTTGCGCAGGACGTCCTCGCCCTGCTGCGTCGCGGCGGTGAACCGCTGGTCGACGGCGAGCGCGCCCATCATGAACGGCGGAAGGACGACCCACCGGCCGGCGGAGGGGACGTTCTTCTTGTCGAGCTTGATCCCGAGCCGCACGAGCACGCGGTAGGTGCTCGTCGCGCCGGCCTGCAGCGCGACGCCGGGCTCGGGGGCGTCGACGTCGAGCGGCGTTCCCGTCGTGCCGATCTTGTTGGCGGCGTCGACCTCGCTGACCATCTTCAGCGCGATCGAGTTGTCGGCGACTTCGGCGAGGCGTCGTGCGGCGTTGGCGGCTGACTGCAGCTGGATGCCGCCGACGGCGTGCTGCAGCTGGTCGACGTCGTCGACCTGGAAGTTGAAGCCCTTGTTCTGGTCGATGACCAGCTCGGCTTCGGTGTCGGTCAGCGTCTCCGGGTCGGGGATGTCGGTGTTCGGGGTGACGTCGAAGATCGTCGGATCGACGAGACCGGTCACCTTGACGCGATCGCCGGCCTGGTTGATCTGGCCCTGGTAGTTGCGGTTGGTGACGGTCGGCGCGCCGTAGACGATCGCGGCCCGCAGATTGATGAGCACCTGGGTTGCCCAGATGGTCGGCTTGTTCATGAGCGCCATGCGGCGTCCCTCCTTGTGGGGTGGTGAGGTCAGGAAGGGACGCCGTGCTGGCCGCCCGCTTCCTCTGCTACTGAGCGGCGGCCCGCAGGCTGCGCTCGTAGAGCTTGGGATCTGCCTCTGCCAGCGCGACGTGCTGGTCCTGCGTCATCGCGTTGAACTGGTCGGCGGCGATGACGGGCTGGTCTTGCTGTGAGCCTGGGCCGGTCGCGGGCTTGAGGACCTGCTGCAGCAGGTCGCTGGCGTTCTTCGGCTGGTCGGCGGGGCGGATGAGGTGCTTGAGCTGGTCGCTGGCGGCGAGCGTCTGGACGTGCCGGGTTGCGGCTTCCTGGTTGTCGATCGTCGCGAGGTCAGTCCGCAGGACGGCGTCTTCGGGGTCGTGGAAGTTCGCACCCGCGGCGGCCTGGCGCACCCATGCGCCGCGCTCGAGGTCCTGTGCCTTGGTCTCGGCGGTGCTGGCGCGCTGCTCGAGCGTCTTGATCGTGGTCTGGGCGTCGGTGAGCTGTCCCTTGACCTGGTCGAGCTCGGGCAGGCCGGCGCGCTGCTGCGCGGTCAGCTGCGCCTTGAGCTGGTCGCGCTCCTGCTCGAGCGTCGCGGCGCGCTGGGCTTCCTGCTGCGCCTTCGTGTTGACCTCCTGGAAGCGCGCGTACGGCACGGCCTGGTCAGCGGCCGGCGGCGCGGGTGCCGGTGGTGGCGTCTCACCGGCCGGCTGGCCGGAAGGTGGTGGTGCGCTCGGCGCGGGCGCCGCGGGTGCGCCCGGTGGTGTGGCGGGAGGCGTCGCGGGTGGCGCGGCCGGGGGCGCGGCGCCACCGGCAATGTTGCCGGGTGTTTCGAAGACGACGAGCGGGAACAGGCGGGTGAACAGCATAGTGGGACCTCCGTACTCGGATTAGCGCCTCGGCGGCGAGAGGTGAACGGGGATTTACTGGGTGCTGCTGGTGGGGACGCTGGGGACAGCGTCTGCTGCGGGCGACGATGGGTCTGTCTCGTCGCTTGGGGGAAGAGTGCGGCCGTCGCGGCCGGGCTGAAGTTGGGCGTGCGGGACCAGCGGCTTGGTGCCGGGCGGGTCGACGGCCGGAAGATCGACGCGGTCGCGGCTCTCGTCGCGCGCGGTCAGGCCGTTGACGTAGCTGTAGGTGGCGGACTCGAGCTCCTGGCGGTAGGTGCCGCGGACGAGCCTGGACAGATCGAAGCGTGTGACGTAGCGCTCGCTAGCCCACTCGGGCTCGGGGTCGATCAGCTGGCGCTGGATGACGTTCTGCAGCAGCGTCGTATGCACCGTCAGGCTGCGCTCGAAGTCGCGCAGGACGTCGTCGAGCAGTCCCTTGACCGGGGTCTTGGGCTCGATCAGCGCGCCGCGGCGCATGTCGTAGGCGATCATGACCTCGTCGCGGACGACGTCGCGGGTGCCCATCAGCTCGGCCTCGACGGCGCTGAAGCTCATGGGGCGCCATTCGATGCCGCCGAACAGCACGGCGAGGCGGAACGCGTTGTCGACGCCCTGGTGCAGCTTCTTGACCTCCTCGCGCATCTCCGCGCGCTCATCCGGCGATGTCGCCGCGTCCTTGGGCAGGACCATCGCGCCGGACGGTCGTGAGCCGTTGTCGAAGCTCGCGGACTGGTAACGCTGCGCGGCGTCGTCGAGCTTGATCGACGTCCCGAGCGCGCGCAACGGGCTGGGTCCGATCTCCGAGCCGTTCGGCGAGCACCACGCGAGGTGCACGACCTCGGTCGGATCGATCGCGCGCGGCTCGCCGATCTGGTAGCTGATCCATTGCTCGACCGGGCCGCCGGGCACCGCGAGCGCGCTCATGTACCGCCAGTCCAGCGGGATCAAGTTCGTCGGCAGCGTGCCGGGCCCGCCCTCGCGGAATTTCGCGGTGATGCCGTTGCCCTCCACGAGGTACGGATTGAACCACCACTGAAGCAGGTCGACGAGGCCTTTGCGGGGCCCCGGCTTGTGCAGCAGCTCCTCGAGGTTCGTGCCGTGGACGCGCTCGAGCTTGTCGGTGCCCGGCAGGGTGCGGTACACGCCGAGCTCGGTCGTTGTGAGCGCGCGCAGGATCTTCGACCAGACGCCGAAGATGACGGGGATCGTCGCGACGCTGTCGGCGTAGGTGATCAGCCGGTTCTCGCCGGATAGCTGGACGGGCTGGTCGTGCGGGACGGGGACGGTGAGCGGCCACGGGCCGCCGGCGCGGTTGCCGCCGGCGCCAGCGGCGCGACGTGTCGCGATCGCGCGGTCGGCGGCGTCCAATGCGGTGCTCAGTGCGGAGAGGATCGTCACAGCCGGCCTCCTTTCAGGTCCAGATCTCGATCGCGGGCTTGTCGGTCGTGTCGCCGGCGTCGTTGAAGTTCGCCAGTGCGACGCTGTGCACCATCGCCGCGGCGATCGCGGCGTCGATGACTTCGATGTCGTCGCCGTCCTGGCGGCCTTTCTTGCGCTGGCCGCGGTGCTGCTGGGGCGCGACGAAGCGCCAGCGCTCTCCGGCGGTCGTGCGGGCCTTGGCGGCGAGGATGTGGGCGCTGAACTCCTCGTCGCAGGGATGCTCGACGAGCTTGTGGCCGATCGCCTCGGTCAGGCCCATGCAGGAGTCGGCCATCGGTGCGGGGTCCTGGCTGTGCTCGGCGACGAGGATGCCGTGCTTCTCGAGCTCGCCGGCGAGGAACTCGCCCTCGGCGTTGCGGTCGAACACGACGCCGGCGATCTGCCAGGTCTCGGCGAACTCGAGCACGGCGTTGACGACGGTCTCGACTGGCAGTGATGAGCCGTTGCGCGGCGGGGTGAGGATCGTCGGTCTGCCGAACCTGACGCGCGTCGCGTCGATGATCTGCATCGGCACGATCGCGGTCGTGTCCCAGCGCCAGCCGACGTCGATGCCAAGCCAGATCTCACGACCGGCCTTGATCGTCAGGCCCGGGATGCCGCAGTCGGCCCAGTCGACGCCGCTGACGGCGGCGTCGTCGCCCTGCACCCAGAGGCCGCAGGCGAAGCGCGCCCACCGCGACGGGGTCATCGTCGGCGAGTCGCGGCGCGCGCGGAGCTTCTCGAGTGTGTTCGTCGACAGCGGGTTGGCGCGCTTGACGACCTGCAGGTCGCGGCGGTCGTCCTTCGGGCCGAGCGCGTACTCGTGCATCACGAACGCGGCGGGCATGCCATTCGTCGTCGAGCTCCTGGCGTAGGTGTAGACGCCGTCGCGGCGCTCGACGTGGGGGAGCTTGTCGGCCTCGCGGCGGATCCGTCCGAGCGCGGAGCGCATCGATTCGCCTGCGGTCGAGATGGTGAAGATCTGGCCGTTGCGTGGGCCGAGGCCGTCGGCGAGGACGCCGTACAGCGCGCCGCGGTCCTTGTGGCGGTGCAGCTCGTCGACGAGCGCGAGGGTCGGGATCACGCCGTCGGCGGTGTCTTTGTCGCCGGAGAGGACCCAGATGAAGCCGTTGTCGCGGCTTGACCGAATCTCCTTCGTGCCCTTCTTGAGCACGACGCGCATCTGCAGCTCCTGTGCCTGCGGGAGCAGCTGCCCTGTCAGCGGGTCCTTGCGCTCGACGAAGCCGCAGGCCTGGTCGTACATGATCTTCGCCTGGTCGCGTGCGGCGGCGGCGATGTAGCACGCCGCGTCAGCGGTGTAGATCAGGTGGTAGATCGCCAGCGCTGCGAGCAGCGTCGTCTTGCCGTTCTTCTTGGGCAGCAGGACGAGCGTCTCCTGCGTGCCCTGGAAGTCCAGTAGCTCGGCGCGCAGCTCGCCGAACTCGAAGAAGTCGCGGAGGATCTCGAGCTGGAAGGCCTCGAGGATCAGCGGCTTACCGTTATCCAGGACGATGAAGCGCCGGCAGAACCACTCGAAGTGCGCGAGGCTGTGTGGCCTCAGACGCCTGGGGGCCCGGCGCGCGGTCGACCGTGACGTCGTCGCTGGCAACGCCGCCAGCAGGAAGGCGACGGCACCGAGGAAGACGATGCGGCGAACGAGGTGCGTGAAAGCGCTAGGCCCTCCGGCGCTGGCGCTCGTCGGCGATGTCGATCGGGGCGTCGTCGAACGGGTCCGAGGGCTGCGCGGGTGTGTCGTCCTCATCAGCCCTCCTCTCCCATGGCCGCTCGAGCAGCAACTTGATCGCGCCGACGACACCCCGCTGTGCCTGGCGCTCGAGCAGCTCGATCAGCCGCTCCTCGCTCAGCGGCGCCCGCGGCGGCTGCGGCCGGATGCCCAGCGGCGGCCCGTGCGCGGTGACCGCGTTCGCCGGCGTGATCGTCATCGCGTCAGGATCGGGCTCGGCGATCGCCAGCTGCGGGTCAGGTTCCGGTGCCGGCCGCGCCTCGAGCGCGGCGGCGTACAGCGCAGCGAACTCGGTCGTCTCGTCGTCGTGCTCGGCCTGGCCGCGCGCGTCCCATGTCTGGACGGTCACGCTCGACACACCAACGTCGTCGCAGGCCTGCGCGAGCGTCCTGCCGGCGGCGATCAAGATCACAAACGCGGTCCGCTTCTCGCGGGTGAAGCGGTTGCCCGAGCCGGCGCGGTGCTGCGCGCCGGCACGCTGCTCACGACCAGCGCCGTAGCGCTGCGAGAACTCGATCGCGTCGGGGTTGGCGCCCTCGATCCCGAGCCGGTCCCAGCGGTTGATTGTCGTGCGCGACACGCCGACGGCGACGCACGCCTGGGCGACGGTGTGGCCCTCGTCGAGCAGCTGCAGGAAGCGGTCGCGCTTCTCGGCGTTGAAGCTCATCAGCGATCTCCAGGTTTCTCCGGGCGCGGCAGCCAGACAGTGGTCCACGGCGGCGGTGTGAGCCCGCCCCCTGATGTCTTAGACCACCTCCAGCAAGCCCCGATTATTCGACTGGCTGTTTTCCACAGCGAGTTCGGGCGTCACCGCCAGCACACGAACGAAAATTTCGAACCGATGCCCCCTACGAGGCCGGGTCCGCCATCGTCGGCAGGCTCAGCGCGGCGCGCACCATGCAGTCCTTCGCCTCCAGCAGCTTCCGCAACCCGACAGTGCACTCGGGGCCGTCGAGCCGGCCGGCCATGTCATGCGCCAGCTCGCAGAACGGACGGCTCACGCCCTGCAGGTGCTCCGGAAGGTGGTCGTACGTGAAGTGGGCGAGCAGCGCCCGCGTCGCAGTGTGCATCGGTGCGTCCTTTCCATCGGTGGTCATCCGCCACCCATCGCGAGGTTGCACTCGGCATGACTGGCGGCGAGGTTGGACTCGTCGTCGCTGCCGCCGGCCGTGCGACTGACGACGTGCCCGATGTGCAGAGCGCGAGGGTGAGGGTGGCGCAACCGTCGGTCGATGTGCTCGCGGCAGAGGTAGCACGTCCAGTGGTCGCGCTCGGCGATCCGCAGCCGCAGCCGATCGAACGAGCGGCCCCGCGGCCGCTCGCCGAGCTCGTGCTCGTCGCAGCGGTCACGCTCACCGATCCGGCCGCAGACCTTGCAGGCCTTCATCGGACTGCGGGCGTACCGGGGGCTATAGCCCTTGGGTCAGAACACCCCTTCGTACTTGGGGACCGCCGGAGAGCTGGCGAGTGATGGGCCCCGAATCGCGGACAGCCGATGACTCTGGCGCGGCAAGCTCGCAGACCCGTCGGACGGAACGCCGTCATGCCGCTCGGATCCGTTGCTCGATCGCGTGCACGTGCTGCTCGAGCGCAACGAGGTCGGGGCCGAGCTCGAGTCCGGTGAGGACGGCCTCGTCGAGCGCGGTGCGCGCACGCTCGACGAGGCGGTGAACCTCCTGGATCTGCTGACGCCGCGCTACGTCGGCCGCGCGTCGCGCCCGCGCGACGGAGCCGGTCGTCGGCGCAAGACCCATGACCTCGCCGGCGCCGTGCAGCATCCGGCTCGGGTCGGTCGTGTACCCGCGGCTGCTGTCGCGCGCCAGGAAGACCGGCTTGTCGGGAAGCGCGAGCTCGAGGGCGCGTTTGCGCTCGAACGTGACGACCCACACCTGCGTGTCGCCGTGCCGGCGCAGCCAGCAGTCATACGTGTCCGGGTCCGCCGGCTGCCGATCGTGCACCGCCAGCCAGTACCTCGCGTACTCGAGGATCGTGCGGAAGCCCTCGGCCCGAACGTCATCATCGGTCATGTCGCCGAGGCGCTGCCGCTCGATGTCAAGAACGGTGATCGTGCACGCCGCCTTCTCGTCACGCCCAGACCGAACGGGGTAGTCATGACCGACGTAGTACGAGCACCGACCTCGCTTGGCGACCACGCGCATCGCGGTCTTCTTGCCCTTCCGGATCTGGCGGATGAGCTCGGGCTTGAGGATCACGACGAGCTCCTCGTCTGCAGCAGCCGGCGGCCGACGCGGATGTCGTAGCCGACGCGGTCGGCGGTGACGGCCGGGCCGAGCAGGCGGGAGATGTCGCCGGCGCTGCGGCCGTGGTGCTGCTGAGCGATCGCGAACGCTCGGGCGCGGTCGACCTTCGCGGCGTGCAGCTGCGCCTCGAGCGTCCGCACTCTGGCGTGGGCGTCGACGAGGATGTCGTCGACGCCGCGGTGGCTGACGGTCGGGTCGGTCATGCCGCGTTGACCTCGCCTAGCGCGTTGCTGGCGCACTCGATCAGCCTCACGGGCTGCTCCCCGACGTCCGCTGCGGCGCGATCGAGCGCGCCTCGGAAGCGATCGCCGACCCAGAGCGCGATCTCCGGCGGAAGGCCGAGGACGAGCGTGCCATCGAGGTCGGTGTGCGGATGCAGCGGTCGCAGCCACACGTCGTGCGTTTCCTTCTCGACGAGGTCAGCGAGCCGCGCGGCGAGTGGCGCCCACCGCGCCGCCAGCTCGCTGCTGAAGCCCGGGCAGCTCGCGGCCGCGGCACCGGCAACGTTGCCGCCGACACCGTGCTTGCGCTGCAGGTCTCGGAACTTCTCGATCTGTCGGGCATCTCTCAGCAGCAGCTCGAGGTCGTCGTACACCGTCTGCTGCTGGTTCTCTCCTCGATGATGCGAGGAGTGCCGCCAGCCGTGGACGGCGTCAAGGCAGTCAGCGAGGCCGTGGGACGCCAGCGCTCGACGGATGATCCGTCGACGTTTGTCGGTCAGCTGTGTACGGCCGGTCCTGCCGGTGGCGGTTACCCACTCATCGAAGACCTTGGTGACGTCGCCGGTCGTCGTCCGGTTCGGCCGAACCGGACGAGGATGCGAAGCATCCTCTTTTGGTTGATGGACGGTTAAGGACGGTTTGGGTGCAGATTCTGCGGGGTCAAACCGCAGAATCTGCGGGGTCGGCTGCTGGATTCTGCGGGGGTGCAGATTCTGCGGGGGTGCAGATTCTGCACCCCCTGACCCCGCAGTATCTGCACCCTCAGACCCCGCAGATTCTGCGGGGTCAAGCGGTAGCCGGAAGCATCGTGTGCGCAGTGGACTGACGCCGACTTCCGTGATCTCGCCGAGGTCCTTCAGTTGCTCGAGCGCGCCGCGGACGGTGCTCTCGCCGAGCCGCGTTTCGGCCGCGATCTTGCCGATGCTCGGGTAGGTGTGGCCGCCGTCACCGCCGGCGTGGTTGGCGAGTGAGAGCAGCACGAGACGGGCGCTATGCTCCGCGCGGGAGCGCCTGAACACCCAGCTCAGCGCCTCGACGCTCACAGCGACTCCTCAGGCAGCTGGAGCGCCGCCGACTCGACGTCGTGAGCGATCCCCTCGATCGCCTCGTCGTCGCCGTGTAGCGCCGCGTACGCCGCGTACGCCGCCTCGCGGATGACCTGACCGGCGACGGGATCGACCCGACCAACGGTGGCGCCGAGCGCGAGCGCGCCGGCGATCTCGCGCGCGACGTCGAGGTGCTCGCGTCCGCACAGCATCGCGCGCGTGTCCGCGACTCCGAGGCGCCGGCCGGCCATCAGCACGTAGCCGAGGATGTCGCTTCGCGACACGTCGCCGGTCATGCGAACATCCGTTCGTGTCCACCAGAAGGACTGACGTCGGTCCGCCACGGACGTGCTGTCGCTGCGGCGTCACGTACCCCGCCGAACGGCCCGGCCAGACGCCGCTTCGGTCCGGCTGGCGCTGCGGCCCCTGCAGCCGCGCGTACTACGAGCAGATCGACCGCCGTGCGCGCGAGATCATCCTCGCGCACCCCGGCTTCCCGTGGCCGCTGCCGGTGCACCGCAAGTACGACGAGTGCTTGTGGTGCGACGTGCACCGCCGCGCGAACGCGCTGACGCTCTGGAAGGACGGCTGGCACATCCCGCCCGGCGCCGAGTAGCGCATCGATCCGTTGCAACGCGGTCATCTCCCACATGCCTGGCTCGCCCGCGGCGCATGGTCGTCAGGCCACAGCCGCTCAACGTGATGCAGTCCGGGCTCGAGGGTGGCCGGGCGCTTCGCGCACAGCACCGCGGCAGCGCCGCCGAAGGCCTCAACGTACGTGCTGTGCGGCGGCAGCAGGTCGACGATCCGGCCGGCCAGGCGCTGCTTGCCGCCATACCACGCGAACGGCGCGCTCATGGCGACTCTCCGGAATCCCCGTTATGAGGCATCGCGCCGCTCGGCGAGAGCTCGTCGAACATCGCCTGCCGGCCCTGTGCCCATGTTGCGAGCCGCGCGATCGCGTCACCGCAGCCGCGAGCGACGTTCTCGATCGCCCGGTCGCCAGCTTCGGCGTCCTGCTGCTCGAGCTCGGCGACGTAGGCGTCGACGCATATCCGGCAGACGATCAGGTAGCCGGCCTGGCCGGGCGGGTCGCTCGCGATCTCGACGGCGATGCCCTCGGAACCGTCGACGTCGTCGACGGCGCTTTCGGGGTGCGCCCATGCGCTGTACTCGCCGTCCTCGGTCAGGTTCATCGCGCAGGCGTCGCACACCGCCTGCCAGTACCGCACGCTGATCAGCATGGCGTCGGCTCCGCGCCGAGAACCTGCCAGACCCAGCTGCCACCCTCACTCCGGCCGACCGCATAGCGCCCAGGTTGGAAGGGCGGTCTGCTCATCGCACCGAGGTGCTGGTGCAGGAGACACTCGACGAGGTCGCCACCACGCTCGGCGAGCGGATGCTGGATGTCGAAGCTCCCCTCGCCGAGCGTGACGACGTGCTCGTGCGCGTGAGGGTCGTGCAGCAGATCGTCGACCGCGCACGGAGCAAGGCAGTCGAGATGCGAGCACGTCACGTGCCCGCCGTCACCGAGGAACAGTGTTTCGCCGCAGCCCATCGGGCAACGGCCGGCGACGCGCGTCATGCGGCCCGCACGGCGTTGAGCAGCTCGCGTCGGTCGAAGTCGAGGACCGCGCCGTCGTCGAGCACGAGGCGTACGACGTCGACATCGGCTTCGGCGGCCTCGACAAGGACGGGCTCGGACTCGGGCGCGTCGTCAGGCGTCGCGACGCGTGTCGCGATGAGGTGTGTCGGGGTCACGAGGGCCTCCTAGTGGTGGTGGCCCCCCCTCAACATTTGGCCCAGGGCCTCGTACGGCGGACTCCTCCGGTTCGATTCCGGACGGCGCCTTACTCGCGAGACGGTCCCGGGCGGTCAGCGAGTGCCGAATGCGTCGCGGCGCACCACGTAGCGATAGGCCGCAAAACCGAGCGCCGCTCCGCCGGCGCTCACCGGTCGCCGCGGCGCAGCTGCCCGAGCCGCCCCGCGACCCGCCGCGAGAAGCGCCGCG
>JAUYGN010000071.1 GCA_030690545.1 Solirubrobacteraceae bacterium | reverse complement strand
CCGCGCCCGCGCGGTCGCCGCGGCCGCCGTCGCGGACGGGCTGCGGGAGCTCGGCGCGGGCGCGGGGCCGGTCGACGTCTTCGGGCTTGCGCGCCAACACGGATCGCTCCCGAACGATCAGGTATGAGCGCCGGTCGCGCTTTGCCATAATCGGCCATTGTGCGGTTTCTTCGGATGAAGCCCGGTCACGGTGAGGTCCTCATCGCAGAGGGCGATGTCGACGTGCCCGAGGAGCACGACGAGCTCGTCGACGCGTTCCGAGCGCAGCTCGATGCCGGGATGTGGGCGGCGGTTCCGCTCGCGGGCGTCAACGGGCGCCGCGAGGCACAGATGGTGTCGAGCTTCGACGACGTCCCGCAGGACGCCGAGCGCGTGATCTTCTTCCCGCGCGCGGCGGGTGGCCGGTAGAAGCGGGCGGCTCGTGCTGCTGGCAATCAGCGCAAGCCTGATCGTCGTGCTCGTGCTGCTGTGGGAGGTCGCGTGGCCGGTCGCCGCCGAGAAGCTCGCGCGCTGGCGGGCGCGCCGCGCGCTCGTCGAGATCGAGGGCTATGACCCCGGCCGCGAGCGCCGTGCCGAGCAGCGCGCGCGCACCCTGCTGTGCTCCTGCGTCAACGACGAGGAGTGGGCGATGTACCGCGACCTCGGCTTCATCCGGGTCTGGGGCGGCCTCTCCGAGGGGCCGCTGGGCGACCGCGAGGCGCGCGGCACGACGTACGCCTACCTGATCTATCCGCACAAGCCGATCGTCGCCTACCTGCCGCAGACGCACCGCCTGCTGAGCGAGTACTGCGTCGCCTTCCCAGACGACACGCGCCCCTATGGCTCCGCGCGCCTGCCCGACTCCGACGACGTGCTCGCGAAGTGGATGGCGCTGACCGGCGACGAGCGGCGGATCATCGCCAGCGCGAACATGCACCTTCCCGGCCGGCAGATCGATCCCAAGCAGGTCAAGCGCGATCTCTGGCGCCTGGGTCAGTGGGAGCAGGCGCGGCTTCGCGACCAGCGTCGCGGCGCGGGTAGTGTTCCCGCCCCGTGACGACGAACGCCAAGCTCGATCCAAAGCACAACTCTCGCGCCCTCACCGAAGGTGCGGCGCGTGCGCCCGCCCGCGCCTACCTGCACGGCATCGGCTTCGACGCCGAGGCGCTGAGCAAGCCGATCATCGGCGTCGCCTCGACGTGGATCGAGACGATGCCCTGCAACTTCCACCTGCGCGCGCTCGCCGCCAAGGTCAAGGAGGGCATCCGCCTCGCCGGCGGCACGCCGATGGAGCTCAACACGATCGCGATCTCCGACGGCATCACGATGGGCACGAGCGGCATGAAGACGAGCCTCGTCTCGCGCGAGGTGATCGCCGACTCGATCGAGCTCGTCGCGCTCGGCCACCTGTTCGACGGGATCGTCGCGCTGAGCGCCTGCGACAAGACGATCCCCGGCACGGTGATGGCGCTCGCGCGCCTCGACCTCCCCGGCGTGATGCTCTACGGCGGCTCGATCGCGCCCGGCACCTACCGCGGCCAGGACGTCACGATCCAGGACGTCTTCGAGGCCGTCGGCACGCACGCGGCGGGCAAGATGAGCGACGAGGAGCTCACCGAGCTCGAGCAGGCGGCGAGTCCCGGCTCCGGCGCCTGCGGCGGCCAGTTCACCGCCAACACGATGGCGATGGCCTTCGAGGTCCTTGGGATCAGCCCGATGGGCTCCGCGATGGTCCCCGCCGAGCACGCCGGCAAGGCCGGCGTCGCGATCGCCGCCGGCGAGCTCGTGATGGACGTGCTCGCGCGCGGGCTGCGCCCGCGCGACATCATCACGAAGGACTCGCTGGAGAACGCGATCGCCGCGATCGCGACGTCGGGTGGCTCGACGAACGGCGTCCTGCACCTGCTCGCCGTCGCCCGCGAGGCCGGCGTGCAGCTCGACATCGACGACTTCGACCGGATCTCCGAGCGCACCCCGCTGCTGTGCGATCTCAAGCCCGGCGGCGCGTACGTCGCGACCGACCTCTACGCCGCCGGGGGCGTGCCGCTCGTCGCCCAGCGCCTGCTCGAGGCCGGGCTGCTGCACGAGCACGCGATCACCGTCACCGGTCGCACGGTCGGCGACCACGCCCGCGAGGCGACGGAGACCGCGGGCCAGCGCGTCGTCCGCCCGCTCGAGGACCCGATCAAGGCCACCGGCGGGCTGGCGATCCTGCGCGGCAACCTCGCGCCGGACGGCTGCGTCGTGAAGCTGTCGGGCCACGAGCGCCGCCGTCACCAGGGTCCGGCGCGCGTCTTCGAAGGCGAGGAGGCCGCGATGGCGGCCGTCGTCGCCGGCACGATCGAGCGCGGCGAGGTGATCGTCATTCGCAACGAGGGCCCAGCGGGCGGCCCCGGCATGCGCGAGATGCTCGGCGTCACCGCGGCGCTCAACGGGATCGGGCTCGGCGAGCACGTCGCGCTGCTCACCGACGGGCGCTTCAGCGGCGCGACGCATGGCTTCATGGCCGGGCACGTCGCACCGGAGGCGGTCCGCGGCGGTCCGATCGCGGCCGTCCACGACGGCGACGAGATCACGATCGACGTCGATGCGCGACGGCTCGACGTCGCGCTCGACGACGCGACGATCGCCGATCGCGTCGCGGCCTACGAGGGGGACGACAACGCCGATCTCGGCGGCGTCCTGGGCAAGTACGCAAAGCTCGTCTCGAGCGCGTCGATCGGCGCCGTCACCTGACCCGACGGCACGCAGCTCGTCACTCCCGGGGGACGGGAGGGACCGGCCGCACCAGGTGGTGGCGCTGGGATCGACGAGGTGAAGGCCGCCATGCGCCTCGCGATCACCTCTGTGCGCATCGTCACGCGAGGGCAAGAATCGCTGCAACTGTGACCCCTCACGCCGATCGTCGCGTACAGTCGCTTAACCCGCGTTACATGTGGGTTCGACCAGCATGACCATGCCGCTCAAGCTCATCACGCCCCTCGCGATCGTCGCGGTCCTGCTCGTCGGCGTCCTGGCAGCCTTCGTCTGGGACGGCAGCCGCGCGGACGTGATCGGCAAGGGTGTCAGCATCGGCCCGGTCGACGTGGGCGGGCTGAACCGCGACGAGGCACGCACGCGGCTGAAGAACCGCCTGGTGGAGCCGCTCAGCAAGCCGCTCGTGATCCACGCGGCGGACCAGAGCTTCCCGCTCAGCGCACGCGAGGCACGGATCCGCGCCGACGTCGACGCGATGGTCGACGAGGCCGTGCGGCGCGGTCGTGAGGGTGGGGTTCTCGCGCGCACCTGGCGCGCGATCAGCGGCAGCGGTGTCGGCGCGCGCATCGTGCCCGAGGTCGAGTACGCGCGCCCGGCCGTGCAGCGCCTCGTCGATCGCGCGCGCGTCTCCGTCAGCCGCAAGGCGCAGGACGCCAAGGTCGAGTTCGCCTCCGGGAACGTCGTGGTCCGGCCCGCGCGGACCGGCCGGACGATCGACGCCGTCAAGCTGCGCGCCGACGTGCAGAAGGCGCTCGTCTCGGACACCGGCGAACGCTCCGTCCGCGCGCCGATCAAGCGCATCGAGCCGAAGGTCTCCGGTGACAAGCTCGCCGCCCGCTACCCCATCGTGCTGACGGTCGATCGCGGCAGCTTCCGGCTGAGCCTGTTCAAGAAGCTCAAGCGCGTCAGGACCTATCCGATCGCCGTCGGCAGGGCCGGTCAGGAGACGCCGATCGGCGAGTACAAGATCCAGAACAAGGCCGTCAATCCCGCCTGGCATGTCCCGAACTCCGCCTGGGCGGGCTCCCTCGCGGGCCAGGTGATTCCGAGCGGTGCGCCGAACAACCCGATCAAGTCGCGCTGGCTGGGGATCTACGACGGCGTCGGGGTGCACGGCACCGACGCGCGCGGCTCGATCGGCTCCAACGCCTCGCAGGGCTGCATCCGGATGCTCATCGAGGACGTCGAGAAGCTCTACGACGAAGTGCCCGTCGGCACGACGGTGTTCATTCACTAGATCGCGGGCTCAAGCCTGAATCCACGGAGCTCAGTGGATTCAGGCCTCGGCGGACCGCTCGACGCCGATCCGCGCGACCGGGATCTCCTCCCAGCCGGACTGCACGAGCAGGGCATGATGCGGCGAGTGTCGAATGACCAGCGTGCCGATGTACACGCCACGCTCCCTCTTGCGCATGATCGCGTACCACATCGTCGTGGCGTCGCTCGTCCCCTGGATGCGCAGCCACGGTCGCGGTGGACCGTCCACGGTCGACGCGACGCCCGCCGCGATCAGCTGGTGCTGGGTCGCGACCGTTCCCTGATCGGTATCGATGAAGAAGACGCCCATCGAGCCCGAGGCTAGCGCGGACTGGCGCGCGGCGATCGCGCGCTTCGACGACGACTTGCGCCGCCGCGGGGCGGCCGAGAAGACGCGCAGCGCCTACGCCGCCGACCTGCGCCAGTTCGCGGCCTGGGCGAGCTGGCAGCAGGTCGAGCCGGCCTCGGTGACCCATCGGCTGCTGCGCCGCTATGCCGCTGCGCTGTCCGAGCGTCGCTCGGCGCCGGCGACGGTCGCGCGCAAGGTCGCTGCGCTGCGCACCTTCTTCGAGACGTTGCGCCAGCACGGCGAGCTGCGGCACAACCCGGCCGACCTGCTGGCGGCGCCCAAGCGCGCCAAGGACCTGCCGCGCGTGCTCGCACCCGAGGAGATCAGCGGTCTGCTGGACCGCATCCCGGCGTCGACGCCGCTCGAGCTGCGCGACCGCGCGCTGTTCGAGACCGCCTATTCCAGCGGCCTGCGCGCCGAGGAGCTCGTCAACCTCGACCTCGCGTCGGTCGACTTCGACGCCGAGGAGCTGCGCGTCGAGGGCAAGGGCGGCAAGACGCGCTTCGTGCCCGCCGGCGAGCCCGCGTCGCGCGCCCTCGCTCGCTACCTCGAGCGTGCTCGCGGCGTGCTCGTGCAGGATCGCGGCGAGACCGCGCTGTTCGTCTCGAAGTCCGGCCGCAGGCTGTCGACGTCGGACGTTCGCAGACGCCTGAGCAAGTGGGCGCGGCACGCGACCGTGCAGGGCGGCGTTCACCCGCACGCCCTGCGTCACTCGTTCGCGACGCACCTGCTGGAGGGCGGCGCCGACCTGCGATCGATCCAGGAGCTGCTGGGCCACGCCTCGGTGTCGACGACGCAGATCTACACTCGGGTAGAGTCGGCACGCCTCAAGGGTGCCTACGCGCGGTCGCACCCGAGGGCATAAGGGGATGGAGACCAACGTCAAATCCGTCGAGCTGAAGGACCTGTGGCGCCAATACAAGCGTGACGGGGATCCTCGCGCGCGGGAGCGCCTCGTCGTCGCCTACTCGCCGCTGGTCAAGTACGTCGCCGGCCGGATGGCGTCGGGCCTGCCCGCGCACGTCGAGGAGGCCGATCTCATCTCCTACGGCCTCGGTGGCCTGATCACGGCGATCGAGCGCTTCGAGCTCGAGCGCGAGATCAAGTTCGAGACCTACGCGATCACCCGCATCAAGGGCGCGATCATCGACGAGCTACGTTCGCTGGACTGGGTGCCGCGTTCGGTCCGCGCCCGCGCTCGCGCGATCGAGCAGGCCAACACGCGCTTGGAGCACAAGCTGCAGCGCGCGCCGACCGACGAGGAGATGGCCCACGAGCTGGCGATGAGCGTGTCGGACTTCCAGGACGCGCTGCTGCAGATCTCCAACTCGACGGTCGCCGCCCTCGACGAGCTGTGGACCGTGTCCGACGCCTCGGGCGATCAGGTCTCGCTGCTGGACACGCTGCGCGATCCCGCCGCACCGGATCCCGCGCAGGTGATGGACGCGATCGACCTCAAGGACCGCATCGCCGACGCGATCGCGCGCCTGCCCGAGCGCGAGAAGCTCGTCGTCGCCCTGTACTACTACGAGAACCTGACCTTGCGCGAGATCGGCGAGGTCCTCGGCGTGACCGAGTCGCGCGTGTCGCAGCTGCATACGAAGGCCGTCCTGCGGCTGCGCGGGCGCATGTCCGACGAGAACTTCACCGACTGACGCACGCGACGTCCCCGACAGCCCGGTCGCGAGTCGATATTTCGCCGCGGCGGGGATAGCATCGCGCGATCCCCGAGGAGAGGAGCCGCGCATGCACAAGCCCGCTGACCGCATCCGCAACGTAGCCCTGATCGGCCATCGCGGAAGCGGAAAGACGTCGCTGCACGAGGCGCTGCTCTTCGAGTCCGGTGCGACGAACCGTCTCGGATCGGTGCTCGACGGGACGACCGTGTCGGACTCCGAGCCCGACGAGCAGGCGCGCAAGATGTCGATCTCGCTGGCGCTGAGCTCGTTCGAATGGGACGGGCGCAAGATCAACCTCGTCGACACGCCGGGCGAGCCGAGCTTCGTCGCCGACGCGCTCGGCGGGATGCGCGTCTGCGAGTCGGCGGTCGTCGTCGTCAACGCCGTGATGGGCGTCGAGGTGACGACGCGCCGCCTGTGGGCGCGTGCCGAGGAGCTCGATCTCGCGCGGATGATCTTCGTGAACATGCTCGACCGCGAGCGCGCCGACTTCTTCCGCGCGCTGGAGTCGCTCAAGGAGGCCTTCGGCGCTCACGTCGTCGCGACGGAGATCCCGATCGGCGCCGAGCACGACGTCTCCGGGGTGATCGATCTCGTCGACATGAAGGCCTATGCGTACACCGGCGACGGTCGCGGCAATTGCGCGGAGATCGAGATCCCGGCCGACCTGCTCGCGCTCTCCGAGGAGTACCGCGAGAAGATGATGGACGAGATCTGCGAGGTCTCGGACTCGCTCATGGAGCGCTACCTCGAGGGTGAGGAGATCGCCCACGAGGAGATCGTCGAGGTGCTGAAGGACGGCACGAACCACGGCTCGCTGTTTCCCGTCGTCTGCGGTGTCGCGACGCGCAACCTCGGCACGAACCGGCTGCTGGACGCGATCGTCGAGGACCTCCCGTCGCCGGTCAAGCACGGTTCGTTCGAGCTGCCCGAGGTCACCCTGGAGGCCGACGCCGACGCGCCGCTGTACGCGTACGTCTTCAAGACCCGCGCCGACCCGTTCGCCGGGCGGATCAACCTCTTTCGCGTCTATCAGGGCGTCATGCGCCACGACAGCCATGTCATGAACACGACGAGCCACAACAAGGAGCGCGTCGGCCAGCTGCTCGTCTTCAGCGGCAAGCAGTCCGGCCAGGCCGAGGAGTTCGGCCCGGGGGACATCGGCGCCGTCGCCAAGCTCAAGGAGACGCGCGCCGGCGACTGGCTGGCCGAGCGCGACGAGCCGATCTCGATGCCGAAGATCGAGCTGCCGGCGCCGGTCATGGCGTTCGCGATGGAGGCCCACGGCGACGAGGACAAGGTCTACACGGCGCTGCGCCGCCTGCAGGAGGAGGACTCGACGATCGACCTGCACCGCGACGCGCAGACCGGCGACCAGATCATCGCCGGGCTGTCGCAGATGCACGTCGAGGTCGTCATCGATCGCCTCAAGGAGCGCTTCGGCGCCGAGGTCACGCTGAAGCCGCCGCGCGTGCCCTACCTCGAGACGATCCGCAAGCCGGCCAAGGCGCACGGCCGCCACAAGAAGCAGTCGGGCGGCCGCGGCCAGTTCGGCGACTGCCACATCTCGATCGAGCCGATCGTGGAGACCGATCCCGCCCACCCCGCGGGGTTCGAGTTCATCAACCACATCAAGGGCGGCGTGATCCCGACGTCGTTCATCCCGGCCGTCGAGAAGGGCGTCGTCGAGGCGATGCAGTCCGGACCGATCGCCGGCTGCCCGGTGCGGGACGTCGCGGTGACGGTCTTCGACGGCAGCTACCACACGGTCGACTCGTCGGAGATGGCGTTCAAGCTCGCCGGCTCGATCGCCATGAGGGAGGCGATGAGCAACGCCTCGCCGGCGCTGCTGGAGCCGATCATGCTCGTCACGCTGTCGATCCCCGAGGAGTCCGTCGGCGACGTCATCGGCGACCTCAACGCGCGCCGCGGCAGGCCGCAGGGGATGGAGGGCGTCGGCGGCGGACTGACCGAGGTCAAGGCCGAGGTGCCGATGGCCGAGATGCTCACCTACGCGCCCGACCTGCGCTCGCTGACCGGCGGCCAGGGCGACTACACGATGCAGTTCGAGCGCTACGACGAGGTTCCCGCGCACCTGCAGCAGAAGATCGTCGAGCAGACCCGCCAGGAGGAGGCGGTCAGCGCCTGACGCGCGCCGTGCTCGCCGAGCCGTTCGGGTAGCGGCGAGCTGGCCGTTCGCGGCGCCGCCGGACGCATGGAGACGTGCGCTAGCCGGAGCGAGGCCGCCGGGCCGATACGCTGAGCCGGCACATGGAGCGCAAGTCGATCACGACCTCCCGCGCGGCGATCGCCTGCGACGTCTGCGGCCGCACGCTGCTGCGTGGCGAGCAGGCCGACGCCTTCATCGCCAACGGATCGCGGCGGATGGTCTGCGAGCTGTGCACCGCGCGCGCCGCGAACGAGGGCTGGATTCGCGAAGGCGCCGACAACACGCTCGCCGTCCGGCGCAACGGTCCGCGCGGCGGGCCACGCTCGCTGTTCGGGCGGCTGAAGCCCGCGCGCCGTCCCGAGCCGGAGCCCGTCGAGCTGCCGTATCGCCGCATCTCGGCCAACGTCGACCGGATCCAGCAGCCCGCTGAGGCCGCCGACGATCACGACCGCGACGAGCTCGTCGCGGAGAACGGCCACGCCCCGCGTGCGCACCGCGCGCCGGTGCCCGGACCGGTGCCCGGACCCGTGCCGGCGTCAGAGCAGGACGCGCAGCGGACCGCGCGCGACTCCCGCCAGGTGCACGCCGTGCCGACGAACGCCGACCTGAAGATGGCGCGTGCGCTGGACGTCTTCAACCTCAGCGCGCATCCACGCCGGATCGCCGGGGTGGCCCGGTCGCTCGGCGTCCCGATCGTCAGCGTGCTGCCCTCCGAGGTCGAGGGTGCGATCGTGTCGATCGTCGTCGGCTGGGAGCTGTGCTGGTATCGCTACGAGGTCGACCTCGCGGACGAGGCCGCCGGCGTGCGCGTGCTCGGGCAGGGATCCGAGCTGGCCGAGCTGACCGATGCCGAGCGTCTGCCGAACGCCGCCGCCGACGAGCGCGGACGACTTGTCCTCGCCAGCTGAGCTTGTCTAGGGTGAGCGCATGATCTACTGCGTCGTGCCCGAAGCGCTGGAGGGGGAGCTGTTCGACAAGCTCACGGCGTACTACGCCGACGACGAGAACGTCACCGTGATCGTCGACCGGCGCAAGTCCGAGCGCCGCGGACCGAACGACGATCCGGCCGCCGCCGAGCAGCGCGAGACGCGCGACCGGCGCCGCCAACGCGTCCCGGGCGAGTTCCCGCGCGTCGACCCGGGGTGAGCTAGTGCGCCCTCCGGCCCGTCGGAGGAAGCACGAGCGGTGAAGGTCGTCGTCCATGTCGACGGCGGCGCGCGCGGCAACCCCGGGCCGGCCGCGGCCGGCGCGGTCGTCCGCTCGGCGGACGGCGCCGTGCTCGCCGAGGCCGCCGAGGCGATCGGCGTCGCGACGAACAACGTCGCCGAGTATCGCGGGCTGCTGCTCGGCCTGCGCCGCGCGCGCGAGCTGGGCGCCAGCGAGGTCGACGTCGTCAACGACTCCGAGCTCGTCGCCAAGCAGGTCAACGGCGCCTACAAGGTCAAGCACCGCGACCTCAAGGCGCTGCACGCCGCGGCGCTGGAAGCGCTCGGCGGCTTCGAGCGCTGGTCGATCCGCTCGGTGCCGCGCGCCGAGAACGCCGCTGCCGACGCGCTCGTCAACCAGGCCCTCGACGCCGCCTGTCATTCGTAGCGCGCTGACCGGCAGGCCGGCGCTCGCCGCGCTCGCGGGGGCGATCGCGATCGCCTTCTCGGCGATCCTCGTCGAGCTCGCCGCGGTCAGCCCGTCGACGGCGGCCGTCTTTCGCTGCGCCTACGCGTTGCCCGTCCTCGGCCTGCTCGCGCTGCGCGAGCGTCGTCGCTTCGGATCGCCGTCGCCGCGCCAGTGGCGCTACGCGGCCGCCGCGGGCGTCTTCTTCGCCGCCGACCTCGTCCTCTGGCATCACGCGATCGGCGGCGTCGGCGCTGGCCTGGCGACCGCGTTGGCCAATCTGCAGGTCGTGCTCGTCGCGGTCGCCGCGTGGATCGTGCTCGGCGAGCGCCTGTCGGGACGCGTCGCGGTCGCGGTCGTGCTCGTGTTCGGCGGCGCGGTGCTCATCTCCGGCGTGCTGGGCAACAGCGCGTTCGGGTCGGACCCGGCGCTCGGCGCGCTGTACGGCGTGCTGACGGCGATCGCCTACACCGGCTTCATCCTCGTCCTGCGCGAGGCCGGACGCGATCTGCGCCGGCCCGCCGGGCCGCTGTTCGTCGCCACGCTGGTCGCGACGCTCGTCGCGGCGCTCGCCGGCGCACTGCTCGGCGAGCTCGACCTCGGGCCGAGCTGGCCCGCCCACGGCTGGCTGCTGACGCTCGCGCTGACCTCGCAGGTGCTCGGCTGGCTGCTGATCGCGGTCGCGCTGCCGCGCCTGCCGGCCGCGCTGACGTCGATCGTGCTGACGGTGCAGCCGGTCGGCTCGGTGCTGCTCGGCATCATCCTGCTCGGAGAGGATCCGGCGGCGCTGCAGCTCGCCGGCGTCGCGGTCATCGTCGCCGGCATCGTGCTGGCGACGCGCCGGCCCGCGGCCGACGTGGTTGCATGATGGCGTGGCGGGTATCCATCCCGCATGCGCACGATCTCTCGCGAGCAGCACGGCGACGGCTCATTCGTCCGCCAGGACAGCACGTTTCGTGACTGGGTCCGCGCCGATGGGCGCGGGCACCTGCCGGCAGCGCACGGCCGCTACCACCTGTACGTCGCCAAGGCCTGCCCGTGGGCGTCGCGAGCGCTGATCGTGCGCAGGCTCAAGCGCCTGGAGGACGCGATCTCCGTGTCCTTCGCCCACCCGTTGCGCGACGACCGCGGCTGGGCCTTCCCCGGCGAGGAGTTCCGCGACGACGTCAACGGCTTCGCGTTCCTCGCCGAGGCCTACGAGCGCAGCGATCCGACGTACGAGGCACGCCATTCGGTCCCGGTCCTCTGGGACAAGGAGACGGGCCGGATCGTCAACAACGAGTCCGCCGACATCATCCGGATGCTCAACTCGGAGTTCGACGAGTGGGGCGACGATCGCGTCGACCTCTACCCGACCGATCTGCGCGAGGAGATCGACGCTCTCAACGAGCGCATCTACGAGACCGTCAACAACGGCGTCTACGCCGCCGGCTTCGCCACGGCCCAGGACGCCTACCATCGCGCCTTCGTCGATCTGTTCGAGACGCTCGACGTGCTCGACGTGCGCCTCGGCGAGCGCCGCTACCTGACCGGCGACCGCATCACCGAGGCCGACTGGCGCCTGTTCGCCACGCTCGTGCGCTTCGACGCCGTCTACTACTCGCACTTCAAGTGCAACCTGCGGCGCATCGTCGACTACGAGCACCTCTGGGACTACACGCGCGAGCTCTACCAATGGCCCGGCGTCGCGGAGACCGTCGACCTGGCCCAGATCAAGGCGCACTACTACGCGACCCATCCGAGCATCAACCCGACGCGGATCGTCCCCGACGGACCCGCGCTGGATCTCGACGCGCCCCACGGGCGCGAGCGGCGATCGCCGGCGTAGCTCACCGGGCGCCAGAAAACGCATCCGGCCTTTATCCACGTGCGAATAATCACGTACGAGGATGGCGGCAACGCTCGACCGGCGAGGCACGATGTGATGAGATCTGGCGAGCATTCATGAAGGAATGTCGATAGGAGGAGGAGAGCATGGGAGCGACGGTAGCTCTGCAGGTGACCGTCAACGGCGAGTCGCATGACTCGGAAGTGCCAGCCCGCATGCTGCTCGTGCACTACCTGCGCGACGAGCTCGGGCTGACCGGCACGCACGTCGGTTGCGACACGTCCAACTGCGGGGCGTGTACGTGCCTCGTGGACGGCGAGTCCGCGAAGAGCTGCACGGTCCTGGCCGTCCAGTGCGACGGCGCGCAGATCACGACGATCGAGGGGATGGCGGGACCCGACGGTGAGCTGCACGCGCTGCAGGAGGGCTTCTGGGCCGAGCACGGGCTGCAGTGCGGCTACTGCACGCCGGGCATGATCATGGCCGCCGCCGACCTGCTCGAGCGGCGCACGGCCGACGGGCCGATCAGCGAGCAGGAGGTCCGCAAGGGCCTCGAGGGCAACCTCTGCCGCTGCACCGGCTACCACAACATCGTCAAGGCCGTCCAGGCGGCCGCCGAGGCATCGCGGGAGGTCGCGGCATGAGCACCGTCGAGGTTCCACCCACCAAGCACGTCGGCCAGTCGCTGCGCCGCAAGGAGGATCCGCGGCTGATCACCGGCCGCGCCACCTACGTCGACGACCTCGCGCTGCCCGGCATGCTGCACGCCGCCGTCGTGCGCTCGCCCGAGGCGCATGCCAGGGTCGTCGCGATCGACGCCTCCGCCGCGCTGGCGCGTCCCGGCATCAAGGCCGTCTACACCGGCGAGGACATGAGCGACCTGCTCGCCCCGCTGCCGATGGCCTGGGCACCGCCCGGCGTCGAGATCAAGACCCCTGAGCGCTGGCCGCTCGTACGCGGCCACGTCCGCCACATGGGCGACGCCGTCGCGCTCGTGATCGGTGACGACAAGTACGTCGTCGTCGATGCCGCCGCCGACGTCGAGGTCGAGTACGAGTCGCTGCCGGTCGTCATCGACGTCGAGCAGGCGCTGAAGGACGAGGTCCTCGTCCACGCGTCGCTCGGCACGAACAAGACGCACGAGTGGTCGATGGGCGGCGGCGGCGACATCGAGCAGGCGCTGGCCGCCTCCGACGTCGTCGTGCAGCGGCGCATCGTCAACCACCGCACCGCCGGTGCGGCGATGGAGCCGCGCGGCTGCATCGCCGAGTACCGCGCCGGCGCGCTGACGGTCTGGTCCTCGACGCAGGTGCCGCACCTGCTGCGGCTCTTCTACGCCGTCCAGATGGGCATCAGCGAGGACAAGGTCCGCGTCATCGCGCCCGAGGTCGGCGGCGGCTTCGGCGGCAAGCTGCAGGTCTGCGCCGAGGAGACGATGTGCGCGTGGGCGTCGCGCAAGCTCGGCCGGCCGGTCAAGTGGATCGAGACGCGCTCGGAGAACATGGCCGTCTCGCACCACGGCCGCGACCAGGTCGACTACGTCCGCATGGGCGCGACGGCCGACGGCAAGATCACCGCCTTCCACGCGAAGATCATCCAGGACCTCGGCGCCTACTTCGGTCTGCTGACGCCGATGATCCCGGAGCTCGGGGCGTTCGTGATGACCGGCTGCTACGCGATCCCGGTGGTGCAGACGGACATCGTCGGCGTGCTGACGAACAAGTTCTTCACCGACGCGATCCGCGGTGCGGGCCGGCCGGAGATGACGCACATGCTCGAGGTCATGATCGATCAGCTCGCCGAGGAGCTGGGGATCGACCCGATCGAGCTGCGCCGCAGGAACTTCATCGCGCCCGAGCAGTTCCCCTACGAGACGCCATACGGCATCACGTACGACTCGGGCAACTACGAGGCGGCGCTCGACCGGGCGCTGGAGATCGTCGACATGGAGGCCTTCCGCGCCGAGCAGGCAGACCTGCGTTCGCGGGGCGTCCTGCGCGGGATCGGGTTCTCCACGTACACGGAGATCTGTGGCCTGGCGCCCTCGCGGGCGGTCGGTCCGAGCGGCTTCGGCCTCGGGATCGGCCTCTACGAGTCGGCGCTCGTGCGCGTCCATCCGACCGGGTCGGTGACCGTCTACACGGGCGCGTCGCCGCACGGCCAGGGCCACGAGACCGGCTTCGCGCAGATCGTCGCCGATCGCGTCGGCACCGATCCGAGCGTCGTCGAGATCGTCCACGGCGACACCGCGACGGGCCCGATGGGCCTCGGCACGTACGGCTCGCGCTCGCTGTCGGTCGGCGGCGTCGCGGTCGCGCACGCGGCCGAGAAGATCGCCCAGAAGGCGCGCGAGATCGTCGCGCACAACCTCGAGGCCGATCCGGCCGACATCGAGGTGCGCGACGGCCGGTTCTCGCTGAAGGGCGATCCCGACCAGGGCATGACGCTCGCGGAGGTCGCCGGCTGCGCCTACGTCGACGCGACGAAGATGCCCGAGGGCATGGAGCTCGGCCTCGAGCAGGCGCTGATCTACGACCCGTCGAACTTCGTCTTCCCGTTCGGCACGCACGTCTGCGTCGTCGACGTCGATCCCGAGACCGGCAAGGTCGAGGTCGTGCGCTGGGTCGCGGTCGACGACTGCGGGCCGGCGGTCAACCCGATGCTGATCGACGGCCAGGTCCACGGCGGCATCGTGCACGGCATCGGCCAGGCGATCTACGAGCAGGTCGTCTACGACGAGCGCGGTCAGCTCGTCACCGGCACGTTCGTCGACTACGCGCTGCCGACGACGATGGAGGTCCCGAGCTTCGAGACCGATCGCACGGAGACGAAGTCGCCATCCAACTCGCTCGGCGTCAAGGGGATCGGCGAGGCGGGCACGATCGCGGCGACGCCGGCGATCGTCAACGCGGTGATCGACGCGCTGCGCCACGAGGGCATCTCGTTCATCGACATGCCGCTCACGCCGCTGCGCGTCTGGCAGGCACTGGAGCAGGCGCGCGGCGACGGCAACGGCCCGCGCGACAGCGAGCAGGGGGCGTCGCTGCCCGCGCAGGGCGAAGGCTCGGCAGGCTCGGGCCCGACGATTCCCGAAGGAGGTCGGTCATGATCGGCGCCGAGTTCGACTACGCTGTGGCGGAGTCCGTCGACGACGCGATCGCGCTGCTGGCGGAGGGTGGGGAGGACGCCAAGCTGCTGGCCGGCGGCCACTCGCTCGTGCCGCTGATGAAGCTGCGCTTCGCAGCGCCCTCGCTGCTCGTCGACCTGCGCAGGGTCGACGAGCTGCGCGGCATCCAGACCGGCGGCGACTCGTTTCGGATCGGCGCCCTGACGCGCCATGCCGAGCTGCAGGCGCGCGCGGACATGGGGCTCGTCGCGGCGGTCGCCACGCAGATCGCCGACCAGCAGGTGCGCAACCGCGGCACGATCGGCGGCTCGCTCGCTCACGGTGACGCGGCCGCCGACCTGCCGGCCGTGCTGCTCGCGTGCGATGGCTCGGTCGTCGTCCGCGGCCCAGACGGCGAGCGCGAGATCGCGGCCGCCGACCTGTTTGAGGGCTACCTGACGACGACCGTCGCGCACGGTGAGGTGCTCACCGAGGTGCGGCTGCCGGCGCTGACCGGCTACGGCTACGGCTACGAGAAGTTCAACCGCCGCGCCGAGGACTGGGCGATGGTCGGCGTCAGCGCGCTCGTCAAGTCCGACGGCGGCGTCTGCCAGGACGTCCGCATCGGGCTGACGCACATGGGCGCCACGCCGCTGCGCGCGAGCGCGGCGGAGGACGCGCTGCGCGGCCAGCCGCTCGACGCCGAGCACATCGCGGCGGCGGCCGCGCTCGCCGCCGATGCGACGAGCCCGCTCGGCGACCTCAACGCCACGCCGGAGTACAAGCAGCATCTCGCGCGGGTGCTGACGCGTCGCGCGCTGACGACGGCAAGCGCCGCGTGATCGCAGGCGTCGTCCTGGCGGCGGGATCCGGCTCGCGCTTCGGCTCGACGGCCAAGCAGCTGGCCGAGCTGGATGGGATCCCGCTGCTCGAGCACGCGCTGCGTGCCGTCGAGGCGGTGCCGGCGATCGAGCGCATCGTCGTCGTGCTGGGCGCCCGCGCGGAGCAGATCCGCGCGGGCGTCGACCTCGGCCTTGCCGAGCCCGTCGTCTGCGAGGACTGGGCCGACGGGCAGGCGGCGTCGCTGCGCTGCGGCATCGAGGCGATCGCGGATGCCGACGCCGTCGTGCTGACGCTCGGCGACATGCCGCGCATCACGCCGCAGGTGATCGCCCGCTTCGCCGGCCTCGCCGCCGAGCACGGCGCCCAGACGCGGGCGCGCGCCGTCTACGACGGCATGCCCGGCCACCCGGTCGCGCTCGGCAGCGACTACTTCGCGCAGCTCACGCAGCTCGAGGGCGACGCCGGCGCGCGCCAGGTGATGAAGGCGATCGGCGTCCACCGCATCGAGTGCGGGCATCTGTGCGACGCCACCGATGTCGACACCCCCGAGGCGCTCGAGCAGTTGCGCGGGTAACGACCCGCGCGTCAGGGCGCAGCGCACGCGGTGCGAGTTTCGGCAGTTGACGTTCCGAGAACTCGTGCCGACGGCGTCAGCCGCCAGCGGCTCAGCGTTCGATCGGGTGCCCGGCGCGCTCCCAGGCGCCGACGCCGCCGTCGACGACGTGCACGACGTGCTCGGCGCCGTGGCGCGCGAGCAGGCTCGCGGCGACCGCGGCCCGCTGGCCGGACGCGCAGACGACGGCGACCGGCCGCGCCGGGTCGATCCCGTCCGGAATCGCGTCGATGTCGTGGTAGGGCACGTGCGTCGAGCCGGGGATCCGACCGGCGTCCCACTCGGCCCGCTCGCGCACGTCGAGGATCTGCAGCCGGTCCGCGCGGGCGGGCAGGTCGCCGATCGCCAGGCGCTCGATCTGCCCCACCGGCCGGCGCTCCTCGCGCCAGCTCGTCATGCCGCCGTGCAGGTACCCGGCGAGCTTGTCGATGCCGACCGCGCTTGCGAGCCGCGCGGCGTGCTGTGCGTCGTCGTCGTCGCGGCCGACGAGCAGCAGCTCCTGGTCGCGGTCGGCGATCCAGGCCAGCCGGCTTCCGAAGCCGGCGCTGAGCGCCGTGACGCAGACGGCCCCGGGGATGTGCGCCTCGTCGAACTGCTGCTCGGTGCGGACGTCGACGACGAGCGCGCCTTCGCCGCACTTCAGCTGCACCTGGCGCGGCGTGAGCGGTCGTGCCGGCACGTCGTCGGTCAGCAGGTCGCCGCGGTTGAGTGCCACGATCGCCTCGAAGTTCGGCGGTTGCGGCCCGAGCGTCGCGATCGAGCGCTCGACGAAGCGCCCGATGTCGGGCTCGCGCAGCAACGCGTTGTGGGCGCGCTCGTAGCCGATCGTCGAGGACGTCTTCATGTCCATCCCCGGTCCGCCGCACATCGAGCCGCCGAGATGCCCGGGCCACAGCTCGCAGCTGTCGGGCAGCGTCAGCAGCCGCTCGTGCAGGCTGTCGAAGATCCCGCGCGCGCCCTCGTCGCGGTCGATCGCGAGGTCGGGCCGCGCGACGTCGCCGACGAACAGCGAGTCGCCGCTGAGGACCGCCCAGGGAGCGTCGCCGCGGGCGCGGTCGACGAGCGCGAACGCGGTGTGCTCGGGGCGATGACCGGGCGTGTGCAGCGCGCGCACGACGACGCTGCCGAGCTCGAGCTCCCAGCCGTCGTCGAACGTCTCGTGCTCGTAGTCGGGCTCGGCGAGGCGGTGGATGTGGATCGTCGCGCCCGTCGCCACGGCGAGCCGTCCGTGTCCGGAGACGTGGTCGGCGTGGTTGTGGGTCTCGAGGATGTGCTCGATGCGCACGCCCATGTACCGTGCAAGGTCGAGATAGACGCCGATCTCCAGGCGCGGGTCGACGACCGCCGCGACGCCCGCCCCGTCGTCACCGACGAGGTAGGACGCGCAGCCAAGATCGTCGTGTGTCACCTGGCGGAAGAGCATCCTGCGACGATACATAGCGGTTTCCCGCGGTAGCGACCGGGCATCTATAGCCTTTTCACATACGAAAGAGCCGAACATTTCGCTTGAATCCAAAGTCAGACAACGCGAGGATGGAGCCATGTCCCTGGTGGAGGAGCCAGTCGACGCTGATCGCAGCGCGGCCACGGAGCTGCCTGCGAGTCTCGAGTCGCTGGCGCTGAGCGCCGTCCGCGTCGCCGCGCTGGCCGCGAACGCGTACGCCGGCTTCGGCGACGGCAAGGCCGCCGACGGCGCCGCGACCGAGGCGATGCGCCACGTTCTCGGCGAGACGAAGGGCCTTGGCACCGTGATCATCGGCGAGGGCGAGAAGGACAACGCCCCGATGCTCTTCAACGGCGAGCAGCTCGGCGACGGCGACGGGCCGCGCTTCGACATCGCCGTCGATCCGGTCGAGTGCACCGATCTCTGCGCCGCCGGCCTGCCCGGCTCGCTGACGACGATCGCCTTCGCCGGCGACGGCTGCCTGTGGTCGCCGGGTCCCGGTCACTACCAGGACAAGCTCGTCGTCGGCCCCGACGCGCGCGACGCGATCGACCTGCGCGAGGACGCGGAGTGGAACGTCAAGAGCGTCGCCGCCGCGCTCGGCAAGCCGGTCGATCAGATGCGCGTGCTGATCCTCGACAAGCCGCGCCACGTCGAGCTCGCAGCCGGTCTGCGCGAGCTCGGCGTCTGCGTGATCATGCCGAGCGCCGGCGACGTCGCCGGCGCGATGTTCGCGCTGCTGCCGGGTACCGGCATCGACCTGCTGATGGGCGTCGGCGGCACTCCCGAGGGGATCATGGCCGCCTGTGCGGTGAAGGTCCTCGGCGGCGGCATGCAGACGCGCCTCGCGCCCCAGCGCGACACCGAACGCGAGGCGATCGTCGCCGCCGGCATCTCGCTCGACGAGGTGCTCGACGCCGACGACCTCGTCCGTGGCCCGGCGATCTTCGCCGCCTGCGGCATCACCGGCGGCACGATGCTGGGCGCGCCCCGCCGCACCGCCGCCGGCTGGATCTCCACCCAGTCGCTGATCGTCCGGCCCGGCTCGTATCGCCGGATCGTGGAGAGCACCCCCGCACCCGTCCCCAATTATTCCGCAGGAGGATGACCACATGCCGCTCGTGACCATGCGACAGCTACTCGACGAGGCCGCCGCCGGCGGCTACGGCGTCGCCGCCTTCAACGTCAACAACCTGGAGCAGATCCAGGGCATCATGGAAGCCGCCCAGGAGACGCAGTCTCCCGTCATCGTGCAGGCCTCGCGCGGTGCTCGTTCGTACGCCGGCGATCACTTCCTCTACCACATGATGCTGGCTGCGGCCGAGACCTACCCGGACATTCCGGTCGCCCTTCATCAGGACCACGGCAACTCGCCGGAGACGTGTATCAGCGCGATCGAGCTCGGCTTCACGAGCGTCATGATGGACGGCTCGCTCGGCGAGGACGCCAAGACGCCGCTGGACTTCGAGGACAACGTCGCCGTCACGAAGAAGGTCGTCGACTACGCCCACGCGCGCGGCGTCACCGTCGAGGGCGAGCTCGGCACGCTCGGCGGCATGGAGGACGGCGTCGGCTCCGGCGAGATCTGCCTGACCGATCCGGCCCAGGCCGAGGAGTTCGTCGAGCGCACCGGCGTCGATGCCCTCGCCGTCGCGATCGGCACGAGCCACGGCGCGTACAAGTTCTCGCGCGAGCCCGACGGCGACATCCTCGCGATGGAGATCATCGAGGACATCCACCGCCGCCTGCCCGACACGCACATCGTCATGCACGGATCCTCGAGCGTCCCCGCCGACATCGTCGAGCGCGTCAAGGCCGCCGGCGGCGAGGTCGACGCCGGCTTCGGGGTGCCGATCTCGGCGATCCAGCGTGGCATCGAGCACGGCGTGCGCAAGGTCAACATCGACACCGACGGGCGCTTGGCGATCACCGCCTTCGTGCGCGAGCACCTGCGCGACAAGCCCGGCGACTGGGATCCTCGCGGTGTCGGCAAGGCGGCGCGCGCCGGCCAGAAGCTGATCTGCACGCAGCGCATGCAGGAGCTCGGCATGGCCGGCCACGCCGGCGACTACACGCCGCTGTCGCTCGAGGAGATGGCGGCGCGCTACGCATCCGGCGTTCGCTCCGCGGTCTAGCCCGGCGATCGCCGGTCAGCCCCAGAAGCCACGTAGATGATCGACGTCGCATTCCTCGGCACGGACGTCCGTCCGGCCGGCACCGCCGTGGTCATCGACGTGCTGCGCGCGACGTCGACGATCACGTACGCGCTCGCCTCGGGCTACGAGCGCGTGCTCGTCGCCGGCAGCATCGACGCGGCGAGCGCGCTGAGGACGTCCGAGCGCGTGATGGCGGGGGAGGTCGGCTGCGCGCGGGCGCCGGGCTTCGATCTCGGCAACTCGCCGGCGGAGACGCGCCCGCCGCGCGGGCTCGAGCTCGTGCTCGCGACGACGAACGGCGCCCCGGCGATCGTCGCCGCGGCGGCCGTCGCCGACGAGGTGCTCGTCGCGTCCCTGCTGAACCTGGGCGCCGTCTGCGAGCAGCTCGCCGGCAGCGCCGACGTGCTGCTGATCGCGGCCGGCACCGACGGGCGCGTGAGCCTCGAGGACGTCTACCTCGCCGGCCGCATCAGCGCGGCGCTCGACGGCGAGCGCAGCGACGCGGCGCGGATCGCCGAGGCCCTGGCGGCCTCCTACGCGAGCCCGTTCGAGGCGCTCGCGGCGAGCGGCGGCTCGATCGGGCTGCGACGCGAGGGGCTGGAGTCGGACATCGAGTTCTGCGCGCAGGAGTCGATCGTCGACGCCGTCGGCCGGCTGACGGCGATGGTCGACGGAGCGGCCGTCCTGACGGCCGCCGAGGTTGCTGCCGCCGCAGCCGCCGACGGGCAAGCGGACCTATAGCAAGAGGTTGATGTAAAAGCCTCGATCTTTTGCTTTATCTCATTGAATCGAGCGGATAGTGTCGCATAGAGCGCACACCTAGAGAGGATGGAATGAGCACAACCGAGAAGAAGACGAAGAGCCGCTGGGACTCCGGCGTCACCCCGTACGCCGAGATGGGGTACTGGGATCCAGACTACGAGCCCAAGGACACCGACGTCCTCTGCGCCTTCCGGATCACGCCGCAGGAGGGCGTCGACGCGATCGAGGCCGCCGCCGCGGTCGCCGGCGAGTCGTCGACCGCCACGTGGACCGTCGTCTGGACGGATCGCCTCACCTCCTACGAGCATTACCAGGCGAAGGCCTACAGCGTCGAGGAGGTTCCGGGCACGCCGGGCCAGTACATCGCGCTGATCGCCTACGACCTCGACCTCTTCGAGGAGGGCTCGATCGCCAACCTGACGTCGTCGATCATCGGCAACGTCTTCGGCTTCAAGCCGCTCAAGGCGCTGCGCCTGGAGGACATGCGGATCCCGGTCGCCTACGTCAAGACGTTCCCGGGCCCCCCGCACGGCATCACGATGGAGCGCGAGTACCTCGACAAGTTCGGCCGCCCGCTGATCGGCGCGACGACGAAGCCGAAGCTCGGCCTGTCGGCGAAGAACTACGGCCGCGTCGTCTACGAGGCGCTGCGCGGTGGCCTGGACTTCACGAAGGACGACGAGAACATCAACTCGCAGCCCTTCATGCGCTGGCGCGACCGCTACATCCACTCGATGGAGGCCGTGCAGCGCGCACAGGCCGCGACCGGCGAGGTCAAGGGCCACTACCTCAACGTCACCGCCGCCACGATGGAGGAGATGTACGAGCGCGCCGAGTTCGCCAAGGAAGTCGGCTCGATCATCATCATGCAGGACCTCACCGTCGGCTACACCGCGATGACCTCGATGTCGAAGTGGTGCCGCCAGAACGGCCTGATCCTGCACCTGCACCGCGCCGGTCACGGCACGTACACGCGTCAGAAGACGCACGGTGTTTCGTTCCGCGTGATCGCGAAGTGGTGTCGTCTGCTCGGCGTCGACCACATCCACGCGGGCACCGTCGTCGGCAAGCTCGAGGGCGACCCGGCGATGATCATGGGCTACTACAAGACCCTGCGCGACAACTACGTCAAGAAGGATCTCGAGCAGGGGATCTACTTCGACCAGGACTGGGCCTCGATGCCGGGCGTCATGCCGGTCGCGTCGGGCGGCATCCACGCCGGCCAGATGCACCAGCTGCTGCACTACCTCGGCGAGGACTCGATCCTGCAGTTCGGTGGCGGCACGATCGGCCACCCGATGGGCATCGCGGCCGGCGCCAGCGCCAACCGCACCGCCGTCGAGGCGATCATCCAGGCCCGCAACGAGGGTCGCGACTACTACGTCGAGGGCCCGGACATCCTCGTCGAGGCCGCCAAGGGCTGCCCCGAGCTGAACGCCGCGCTCGAGGTCTGGAAGGACATCACGTTCGATTACACCTCGACCGACACGGCGGACGTCGTCGTCACGCCGACGTCGGCGTAAGGGAGGACACAGACATGAGACTCACACAGGGACAGTTCTCCTTCCTGCCGGACCTGACCGACGAGCAGATCCAGGCGCAGGTCGCCTACGCGCTGCGCAACGGCTGGTCGATCATGGTCGAGTACACCGACGACCCGCACCCGCGCAACGGGCTGTGGGAGATGTGGTCGCCGCCGATGTTCGACCTCACCGAGGACGAGGTCGACGTCGCGATGCGCGACGTGCGTGCCTGCATCGAGGCGCACGGCGACGTGTACGTGAAGATCGTCGCCTACGACCGCTCGCTGGGTCGTCAGACGTCGGCGATGTCGTTCATCGTCAACCGTCCGGCGGTCGAGCCCGGCTTCAAGCTCGAGCGCCAGGAGACCAACGACCGCGTGATCCGCTACACGATCACGTCGTACGCCGTCGATCAGAACCCGCACGGCTCGCGCTACGCGGCCAAGACCGGGTCGACGAACGGCTCGGCGGGCGAGTAGGTGGCACAGACGATCGAAACCCTGCCGAGCGCCGTCAAGGCGCTCGACGACGCAGACGCCGTCGAGTCGGTCCTGTCCGAGCTCGATCGCGAGCTCGTCGGCCTCGGACCGGTCAAGGAGCGCATCCGCGAGATGGCCGCGCTGCTCGTGATCGACAAGCTGCGTCGTGAGGCAGGGCTCGACTCGTCGCGTCCTTCGCTGCACATGACGTTCACCGGGAATCCCGGTACCGGCAAGACGACCGTCGCGCTGAAGATGGCGGAGATCCTCCATCGGCTTGGCTACATCGCCAAGCCGAAGGTGGTCTCCGTCACGCGCGACGACCTCGTCGGGCAGTACGTCGGGCACACCGCGCCGAAGACGCGCGACGTGCTCAAGCGCGCCAAGGGCGGCGTGCTGTTCATCGACGAGGCGTACTACCTGTACCGCCCCGAGAACGAGCGCGACTACGGCCAGGAGTCGATCGAGATCCTGCTGCAGGTCATGGAGACCGAGCGCGACGACCTCGTCGTCGTCCTCGCCGGCTACAAGGACCGGATGGAGACGTTCTTCAAGTCCAATCCGGGCATGGGCTCGCGCGTCGCCCACCACCTGCACTTCCCCGACTTCACGCCCGACGAGCTCGTCCAGATCGCCGATCTCATGATGGGTCAGCAGCAGTACGAGTTCGAGCCCGAGGCGCGTGAGGCGTTCCGGGAGTACATCAACCGGCGCGTCGAGCGCCCGCGCTTCGCCTACGGGCGCAGCATCCGCAACGCGATCGATCGTGCCCGCATGCGGCAGGCCGGCCGCCTGTACTCAAACCGCGAGGACCTCACGCGCGAGGATCTCGTGACGATCAAGGCCGAAGACATTCTCGCGAGTTCGCTGTTCGGCGACGAGGAGGGCGAATCGCCCGACGACGACGCCAAGCCGACCGCGCCTGGTAACGTCAGTTAGCGTTAGGAGCAACACCGTGCCCCGTCCGATCATCCTCGGTGTCGTCGGCGACTCCGCAACCGGCAAGACCACGCTCTCCCGCGGGCTGGTCCGCATGCTGGGCGAGAACAACGTCACGCACGTCGCCGCCGACGACTACCACCGCTATGACCGTCGTCAGCGCGCCGAGCATCAGATCACGCCGCTGCACCCGGACTGCAACTACATCGACATCATGGAGCGCCACTTCGCCGAGCTGCGCGCCGGCAATGCGATCCTCAAGCCCGTCTATCAGCACAAGGACGGCACGTTCGGTCCGCCGGTCTACACGAAGCCGGCGCAGTTCACGCTGATCGAGGGCCTGCTCGGCTACCACACCGAGGCGCTGCGCGACTGCTACGACGTGCGTGTCTTCCTCGCCCCGCCGGAGGAGCTGCGCCGTCAGTGGAAGGTCCAGCGCGACTGCTCGCGCCGCGGCTACACGACCGATCAGGTCCTCGAGGAGCTCGACCGCCGCGAGCCGGACTCGGAGCTGTACATCCGTCCGCAGCAGCGCTGGGCCGACCTCGTCGTCTCGTTCATGCCGGGAAGCCGCGGCGATCAGTCGCATCTCGACGCCGAGATCGTCCTGCGCAAGGGCCTCGTCCATCCCGATCTGACGGACTTCGCCGAGCCCGGCGGCAAGGGCGTGACGGTCGACGAGAGCGATACCGAGCATCGGCTGTTCGTTCCCGGCGACATCGACCCAGCGCTCGGCTCGGCGATCGAGGAGTCCGTCTGGGAGCGGATGCACTTCGCAAGCCACCTGCGCTCCGAGCGTCTTGGCGAGTTCACCGTCGGCACCGAGCTGCATCGCTCCGAGTCGCTGGCGATCGTCCAGGTGCTCGTGCTCTACCACCTCGTCACCGCACGCGCCACCGTCGCGCTCGGCGGCGAGGGGACGCGCGCCGATCAGGCGCAGGCGCCGGCGTCCGCTACTCCGCAGGGCTAGCGTCCTCGCACGTCACCGGGAGAGCCGTGCCGGCGCGCGGCGGCCGGCGATCGGCTCCCCGGCGGCAGAAGCGCTGCTTCAGGAAACCGCGGGCTCGCTCTCTGAGACGGCCGTAACGCAACGAGGAACTTCGATCGGACCGATCGCCGAGACGTGACACGCTCCGTGCTCGTACTTTTTGTTACAAGCGTCCAGAGGAGCCTCACCCATGACAGGGACCGTGCGCCGCGTGCTGATCGTCGCCAACCGCACCGCAGCCACCGAGCGGCTGCTGGAGGCGGTGCGACAACGAGCGCAGGCCGGTCCGGCCGAGTTTCATCTCCTCGTCCCGGCCACGCCGCGCGGGCTGCATCGCGTCGTCGACCCCGAGGTCGCCGGTCGTCAGGAGGCGGCGGCGCAGCTCGCGCTCGCGCTCGAGCCGCTGCGGGAGGCGGTCGGAGCGGACGTCAGCGGACACGTCGGCGACGCCGACCCGATGGCCGCGATCTCCGACACCCTGCACGAGCGCGAGATCCACGAGATCATCATCTCGACGCTGCCGCGGCGTCTGTCGCGCTGGGTGCATCTGGACCTGCCGAGCAAGGTCCGCGGGCTGGGCAAGCCCGTCACGCACGTCGAGGGCGAGCGCGCGCCGACCGAGCAGGTGCTGCTCAGCGGTCGAGCGGCCTGACTGCTCGACGGACCGCCGAGGTCGCCCGCGCTAGCGTCCGCGCACGGGCCTCGTGGCGATCGCCTGCTCCGAACCGCTTGCGAGCGCCTCGCGGGCCGTCGGCGAGGCGGCGAACGTCATGAACCGCTCGACGGCCGCGCGGCGCGGTCCGACGGTCGAGCACATCGCATACCAGCGCCGCGAGGCCGGCCGATGACGCACGGGCAGTGACGCGAGCAGCCCGTGGTCGAGCTCGAGCGCGACCGCGGCCCGGGATATGAACGCGATCCCGAGTCCTGCGCGGGCGGCCTGCTTGATCGCGCCGTTGGAGCCCAGCGTCAACGTCTGCGGCTCGAGTGCGGCCGCGGCGAGAAACTCCTCGTTGACGATCCGCGTGCCCGAGCCCGGCTCGCGCATCAGCCAGACGCGGCGCTCCAGCTCGGCGGCGTCGACCGTGCTGCCGGCGGCGTGCGGGTCGTCGGGTGCGGTGATCAGGACGAAGTCGTTGGGCAGGATCGGCGTCGCCTGGACGCGCGGGTCGCGTGGTGGCCGCCCGCCGATCGCGACGTCGGCGCGGTGGTCGAGGACGAGATCGAGGACCTGCTCGCGGTTGCCGACGGCGAGCGTCAGGCCGATCGAGTCGTTGCTCTGCGCGAACGCCCGCATGAGCGGTGGCACGAAGGATTCCGCCGCCGTCGTGACGGCCGCCAGGCGCAGCCGTCGATCGGCGAGGTGCGCCGCCTCGCGGGCGGCGCGCCGTCCCTCTTCGAGCAGGCCGATGACATCGGCGGCGAAGGGCGCGAAGGCGTTGCCGGCCGCGGTCGGCCGGATGCCGCGTCCCTCGCGTTCGGTGACGGGAGTGCCGAGCTCGCGCGAGAGCGCCGCGACGGCGGCGGAGACGGACGGCTGGGTCACGACGAGCTCGTCGGCGGCGGCCGTGACCGAGCCGCCCCGCATGACCGCGAGGAAGCTACGCAGCTGCGTCAAAGTTATAGACACAAGACATACCTTACTTGCTAAATCAAAGAACTTCCACGATACCGGGCGGTCACGCGCCACCGCGCGAGCGGCTCGCCACGCTGCCTAGTCTCCCAAAGCCGCCGGAGGGAGCCGCGTTCGCGCGTGGGCCCGCCGGTCGCGCTCGGGTCCACCGGGGGTCGCGCGACATCGCGCGATAGACTCGCGTTCCGTGCGGCTGTAGCTCAGTTGGCTAGAGCGGCTGCTTGCCATGCAGCAGGTCGAGGGTTCGAGTCCCTTCAGCCGCTTCGCGACGCCTTGGCCCTTGCGGCCGGGGCGTCGTTGGAGATCGAGCGGCTCGTGCGCGCCGGCGCCCCCGGGAAGCCTCGCGAGATCGACCTCGTGGACGCGGAAACGGTGGCGACGCGCGTGACGACGGGATCGCACTCCGTGGATCCGCGCTCGCGCCGACCGTCCGGGGACGGGCCGGGACGGACCCGACGATGAAGGAGATCCTCGCCGCCGACGTCTGGCGGGCGCTGCCCGCCGTCAAGCGCGGCCGCAGCTATCCGCTCCCGTCGGGAACGTCCTCGCTCGGGATGGCGCTCGGCCTGCTGGACGCGCTCGAGGACGTGCTCGCGAAGCTCGTCTGACGGTGGGATGACGCCGCCTGCTGGCGTGGCCGGCCAGGAGGCGGATCGGCGGATCAGGGGCCGCATCGTCGATCGCGCGATCGACGCGGTTGCCCGTAGCGGCGTAGGCTGCAGTGACCATGGGAGACGCAGACTTCGACGTCATCGTGATCGGCGCCGGCCCAGCCGGCGAGGTGCTCGCCGGGCGCCTCGCCGACGCCGGCTACGCGACCGCGATCGTCGAGTCGCATTTGCTCGGCGGCGAATGCTCCTACTACGCCTGCATGCCCTCCAAGGCGCTGCTGCGCCCGGCCGAGCTGCTCGGCGAGACCGCGCGCGTGCCCGGCGTGGACGAGGCGGTGACGGGCGCGCTCGACGTCGGGGCCGTGCTGCGCCGCCGCGACGAGATCGTCCACGACCTCGACGACGGCGGTCAGGTGACGTGGTTGGAGGATCGTGGCATCACGCTCGTGCGCGGGCACGGGCGGCTGGCGGGCGAGCGCAGCGTGCGCGTCGGCGACACGACGCTGCACGCCCGCCGCGCCGTCGTCGTCGCGACCGGCAGCACGGCGGCGATCCCGCCGATCGCGGGATTGGCCGAGGCGGTGCCGTGGACCAATCGCGCGGCGACGACGAGCGCGATCGTGCCGCCGCGGCTGCTCGTGCTCGGCGGCGGCGTCGTCGGCGTCGAGCTGGCGCAGGCCTACGCGTCGCTCGGCTCGGACGTGACGCTGATCGAGGGCGGGCCGCGCGTGCTCGCGCGCGAGGAGCCGTTCGCGGGGGAGGAGGTCTGCGCGGCGCTGCGCGAGCACGGCGTCGAGATCCACGCCGGCGTCAAGGTCGCGGCGGTCGCGCGGCCAGCGCCTGGGGGCGAGGTGACGCTGACGCTCGACGATGGGCGGAAGCTGACCGGCGACGAGCTGCTCGTCGCCGTCGGGCGCCGTCCGGCGACCGCCGACATCGGGCTCGACGCGGTCGGCCTGGAGGCCGGCGAGTACCTGCAGGTCGACGACCGGATGCGGGTCGAGGGCCACTCCTGGCTGTATGCGATCGGCGACGTCAACGGTCGTGCGCTGCTGACGCACATGGGCAAGTACCAGGCGCGCGTCGCGAGCCTCGCGATCGGCGGCGACGAGCACGTGCGCGCGACGCAGGACGGTCCGGGCGCGCCGCGCGTGATCTTCACCGACCCGCAGGTCGCGGCCGTCGGCCTGACCGAGGCGGCGGCGCGCGAGGCGGGCATCGCCGTGCGGACGGTCTCGTCTGCGAGCTCGGGCACGGCCGGCGCGAGCTTCGTCGGCCGCTCGACGCCGGGTACCGCGCAGCTCGTCGTCGACGGCGACCGCGGGATCGTCGTCGGCGCGACGTTCGTCGGCTTCGAGGTCGCCGAGTGGCTGCACGCCGCGACGCTCGCCGTCGTCGGCGAGATCCCGATCGAGCGGCTGTGGGACTGCGTGCCGGCGTTCCCGGCGCGCAGCGAGATCTGGCTGCGCCTGCTGGAGGCCTACGAGGCCGGCTGAGCCGCTGCGTCCCGCGCTACTCGAGCTCTGCGAGGACGTCCTCGGTGTGCTCGCCCAGGCGCGGCGACGGCCGCGCCGGCAGCCGGCCGGACCTGCTGAAGACGAGCGGCGAGGCCGGCGTGAGATACGTGCCGACCGGATGCGCGACCATCGTGAACATCGGGTTCTCCGTCGAGCAGCGTGCGTCCTCCTCGACGAGCTGCTTGAAGGTCTGGTACGGGCCCCAGGAGACCCCGGTTCCGGCGAACGCCTCGCGGATCTGCTCGAGCGTGCGCTCGGCGAACCACGGCGTCAGCAGCTCGCGGATCAGGTCGCGACCCTTGTAGCGCCCCGCCTCGCCGCGGAAGTCGTGACCGGTCGCGGATTCCACGGCGGAGAACAGCCCCTCGGTCCCGGTCGCCTCCTTCAGCGCCTTCCACTGGCGGCCGGTCAGCGCGACGACCATCACGCGGCGGTCGTCCTTCGTCGGGAAGTCGCCGCCGAAGGCGCCGTAGAGGTAGTTGCCGTCGCGCGGCTGCTCGCGGCCCTCCAGCTGGACCTCGGCGATCCGGCCGAGGTTGCCGACCGTCGCGACCGCGACGTCCGACAGCGCGATCTCGACGAGCTGGCCCTCGCCGGTCCTGTCGCGGTGGCGCAGCGCGGCGAGCAGGCCGACGACGGCGAGACCGCCCATCGCCGTGTCCCATGCCGGCATCAGGCTGTTCGTCGGCACGGCGGAGTCGCGCGGGCCCATCGCCTCGGGGAAGCCGACCGACGGGTTGACGGTGTAGTCGACCTCCGACGAGCCGTCGTGGTTGCCCGTCATGACGACCATGATCAGATCCTCGCGGCGCTCGCGGAGCTTCTCGTAGCTCATCCAGCCGCGGGCGGGGAAGTTCGTCATGAAGATGCCGTTGCCCGGTCCCGGCAGCGTGATCAGCTGCGACAGCTGCTCGCGGCCCTCCTCGGAGCGCAGGTCGATCTCGATCGAGCGCTTGCCCTTCTGCAGGCCCGACCAGAAGAGGCTGTCGCCGGACGACGTCAATGGCCAGCGCTTGGAGTCCAGACCGCCGCCGGGGGCGTCGAAGCGGATCACGTCGGCGCCCAGCTGCGCCAGCGTCATGCCCGCCGTCGGGGCGGCGACGAACGCCGATCCCTCGATCACGCGGATCCCGTCGAGAATGCCCTCGTCGCTCATGCCATCGCTCCCACGAGTCGCCAGTCCAGTACGCCGTCCAGTGCGCCGTCGGAGCGCTGCGCGGAGACCTCGACGCGCAGCGTCACGAGCCCGCCGCCGCCGGGCAGCGCCTCGGTCCCCTCGAGGTGCACGGTGCTGCGCAGCACGTCGCCCTCGAAGACGGGGCCGAGGTGGTTGCAGTGATGCCAGCCGATGATCGTCACGAGGTTCGGCAGCACCTTCGTCAGGTGCGACGCGGCGACGCCGATCGTGTGCCCGCCGTACACGAGCCGCTGGCCGGAGTGATGCGAGCCCGGGTCGCTGTGTGCCTTGGCGAGGTTCAGCGACAGGCGCACGAGCTCGGGCGCGGCGGTGACGCTGTCGCCGCCGTCGAGCGCCCACGTCGTCGGCGCGTCGAGGTCGGCGAAGTGCGTGCCGGGGACCTCGCTGCGGTAGACGCCGAGGTCGATCCCGTCGAGCGTCGCCTGCAGCGCGTCGGCCGGCAGGTCGGCGGGGAACCGGTCGAGGTCGTCGGCGTGCGGCTGCGATGCGTCGACGTCCGAGATCGGCAGCATCGCGCAGCGCCAGTAGTCGAGGATCGCGCGGTCCTGCTGGTCGGTCGTGACGATGTGCAGGACGGCGAGCCCGGTCGGCTTGCGACCCTCCTTGATCGTGTTGCGCTTCAGCGCGACGATCTCCGTCGTCGACGTCAGCGTGTCGCCGATCGCCGGCAGCCGGCGGAGCATCAGGCGGCGGTAGAAGAGGTTGCCGATGACGCGCTGGGTCGGCAGCGTCGACTGGCCGATCGAGACGTCGCAGACGAGCATCGGATGGGCCAGGCGGCGGCCGGCGACCTTGTCGGAGAGCGTCGCGTCGAGCGCCAGGCGCAGCCGGTCGCCGACGATCGACTGGTGCAGCGCCGCGTGCCCCTCGGTGAGCGTCATCGCGGGGAACTCGACGTAGCGATCGCCGACGGACAGCTCCTCCCAGTACGGGCCGCCCACGTGCACGGGTTCGCTGCTGATCGTCGGCTGGGCACTCATTGCGCGTGGACCTCGTTTCGGCGGCGCGGCAGGCGCTCGCTGTCGCGAGGCCGGCGCGCGATGACCGGTGGAAGCATGGCGGCACGCGCTCCTGCGATCGCGCGCCCGACCATGCCGTGAACGGCCGCAACGTACACGATCGCGCGCGACGAACGGCTCGCGCGCACGCCCGGACGGGATGAGCGACCTCCGCCGCGGGTGCCGCGTGGCACCTATTGGGCGATATCCGCCCGAACGCTGCCACGCGTGCGTGAAAACAGCACGATGTCGCCGGTCGCGAGCGGCTCGTCGGGGTCGTCGGCGGGGCGGTCGTTGATGCGCGCGGGCCCGTCTCCTACCTGCGCCAGCCTCGTCGCCCGGCACGCGCGGCCGTCGACGCTGACGGCCGGTCGCTCTCGCTCGCGCGCGGCCTCGTACTCGGCCGGCTCGTTGAGGTTGGCCAGCGAGTCCAGCTCGGGGTCCAGCGCGGCGACGTCCGGGTCGGCGAGCAGCGCCGTCTCGTCGAGAAGGCGCACGCGGCAGCGCCGCATGAGCGGTCGCGTGCCGAGCGAGTCCTCGGCGAGCAGGGTCTCGAGCAGGGGTGCGACGGTGGCGATGCGGTAGGCGGCCGCGAGCGGGTGGGGGAAGCCGTGCGCATGGGGCAGCGCGACGTCGTCTTCGGGTCCCAGCGAGCCGATCACGTGACCGATCAGCGCCGGGTGCAGCAGCGGCGTGTCGACGCCGGCGACGAAGACGACGTCGGCGCGGCCGGCGATCGCGCGCAGCCCGCTCGCGATCCCCTGCAGCGGCCCGCGGCCCTCCTGCTCGTCGTCGGCGATCTCGGTGCCGGGCGGCAGCGACGGCAGCGTCTGGCCGGCGGCGCGCACGACGACGACCGGCCCCTCGACCGCGCGTCCGACGAGCCCGACCGCGCGGCGCACGAGCGTGGAGCCGTGCCAGTCGAGCAGGGCCTTGGGGCGGCCCATGCGCGTCGAGCGCCCGCCGGCGAGGACGAGCGCGGCGGTGGTGAGCACGGCCGTGTCGGCGCCGCGAACGGCGGTGGAGCTCGCGGCGGTCACCCGTCCAGCGCGTGCTCGAAGGCGCGGTACGCGGCGTCGCCGAACAGCCAGAAGCGCGCCTCCCGCACCGCGGGATGGCGTGCGATCGCCGCCCGCGTCGCGGCGATCGCGGTGGCCGCCGCCTCGTCGAGCGGGTAGCGGTAGACGCCGGTCGAGATCGCCGGGAAGGCGACGCGGGCGCAGCCGTGCTCGGCGGCCAGCTCGATCGCCCGGCGATGGCAGGACGCCAGCAGCTCGCGCTCACTCGCGTCGCCACCGCGCCAGATCGGTCCGACAGCGTGGATGACGCGCCGTACCGGCAGGTCCCCGGCGCCGGTGATCTTCGCGTCGCCGGTCGCGCAGCCGCCGAGCTCGCGGCACTCCTCGAGCAGCCGCGGGCCCGCGGCGCGGTGGATCGCCCCGTCGACGCCGCCGCCGCCGAGCAGGCTCTCGTTCGCCGCGTTGACGATCGCGTCGGCCTGCGCGTCGGTCGTGATGTCGCCGCGATGAAGCGTGATGGCTCCCACGACGCATAGTGTGGCGCGCGTGAGCGACGCCGCGACGCAACGCGAGCAGGCCGCCCCGCTGCCGCCGCGCGCGCTGGCGGTTCGCGCCGGCGTGCCCGATCCGGCCGACGCGATCGCCTCCTACCGCGCCGTCGGTCGCGACTCGCGCACGACGATCCTGCAGCTGCTCGCAGCCGACGGGGTCGGATTCTCGTTTGACGGCAAGCGCGTGCTCGACTTCGGCTGCGGCTCGGCGAAGGTGATGCGCCACTTCCTGCCCGAGGCCGATGGCTGCGAGCTGTGGGGCTGCGACATCGACGAGCGCTCGATCGACTGGATCAACGCCGCGCTGAGCCCTCCGCTGCACGCCTTCGTCAACGGCGAGGCGCCGCCGCTGGGTCAGCCGTCGGGATCGTTTCACCTCGTCTGGTCGGTGTCGGTCTTCACGCATCTGACCGATCACTGGGCCGGCTGGCTGTCGGAGCTGCACCGCATCCTGCGGCCCGGCGGACTGGCGATCATCTCCTTCCTCGGCGGCGCGATGTACGAGGTCTGGACGGGGGAGGCTTGGGAGCCCGACGCGATCGGCATGACCGTCCTGGACCACGGCCAGGACTGGGAGCGCGGCGGGCCGACGGTCTTCCACTCGCCCTGGTGGCTGCGCGAGCACTGGGGACGGGCGTTCGAGATCGTCACGATGCGCGAGGGCAGCGCGCCGCGCGAGCACGGACTCGTGCTGCTGCGCCGCCGCTCGGACGTCGACGTCACGCCCGCGCTGCTGGAGCACGTCGACCCGCGCGAGCCGCGCGAGATCGAGGCGCTGCGCCGGCAGGTGGCGCTGCTGCACGGCGAGTCGAGCGGCCTGCGGGCCGAGCGCGACGCGCTCGCGCGC